>JBMFPI010000417.1:0-2584 GCA_049969195.1 Armatimonadota bacterium | reverse complement strand
CGATGCAGAGCGCGCTCAAGACCTTGGCGATGATGGAAGGCGGGAGAAAAATCGCGGTTCTCGGCGACATGCTCGAGCTGGGCGAGCACGCAGTGGAGTCGCACATGGAGCTTGGCAGAGCCGTGCGCGATGCCGGGGTCGATCTTCTGGTTGTAGTCGGCCGGTTGGCCAGGCTGATTTCGCGGTCGGCTATAGACTCAGGCATGCGGGTCGAAAACGTGAGCGAGTTCGACGACAGCTATGAGGCTGCGCGCGAGGTCCCGGCCAAACTCCGCGAACGGGACGTCGTGTTGGTCAAGGGCTCGCGTGCGATGAAGATGGAGCGGGTTGTGGAGGCGCTGCTTGGCAGTTGAGCATGCACTATTGATTCTTGTCGCGCTGCCCTTCGCTGTGGCATTCGCGGTGTCGATGGCGCTCGGACCGGGCGTCATCGGCATGCTCAAGCGGCGCGGCGCAGGGCAGGTGATAAGCGAGGACGGCCCGGACTCGCATCGCTCGAAGGCCGGTACGCCTACAATGGGTGGACTGATTATACTTGCGGGCGTCCTCGCGGGAGCACTTGCAGCGATCATTGCCGTACACAGCCCCAGGTTGATCTTTTCATCGGAAGGTCTGGCGCGCCGTCACGACCTGGCCGCAGTTCTCCTATTGGTGCTGGCGTTTGCGCTCGTGGGCATGATCGATGACTACCTTACGATACGCCCTTACCGCGGAGCGCGCGGTATAGCAAGCAGGCCGAAGGCGGCAATCCAGGCACTGCTTGCCGTTGGGTTCATAATCTGGCTCGCCGAACAAAGGCCGGATGGGTTCCTAAATATATTGAGCGTAGGCAGGCAGACACTGCTGGCCGGCTTTGCATACTGGGTATTTGCGGTTATCTACATCGTCGGAATGGCCAACTTCGTCAACATAACAGACGGGCTGGACGGTCTGGTCTCCGGACTGGTGGCTGCGGCTGCTGCCGCCTTTACTATATGCTTGATGCTGTTGCCGGGTGGCGGGCGCGGCGATTGTGACCTGACGCTCTATGCGCTCCTCCCGGCGATGGCGGGTGCCTGCCTCGCGTTCCTCTGGTTTAACGCGAACCCCGCCAAGGTGTTTATGGGGGACACGGGGGCGATGGCTATCGGCGCGGCGCTGCCGGCGATTGCGATCCTGACGCACCGCGAGGTGCTGATGATCGTCATTAGTCTTATATTCGTGCTGGATGGCCTTTCGAGCGCCGTGCAATGGGCCGTCTTCAAGTATACGCGCATAACGACCGGTACAGGGCGCCGCGTATTCAGGAAGAGCCCGATCCACCACCACTTCGAGCTCTCCGGCTGGCCGGAGCAGACTGTGGTGGTCAGATTCTGGATACTGGGAGGCATATCGGCGCTTATCGGATTCGCCGGCGCCCTCTGGCGCATCTGGTAACTTCGTGCCCCATCTTTCTCGCAGGGAGGCCAGGGCAAGGTCAATATGCTTCCCTCTTTTTGAGGGGAAAGTTGGGGTAGGGTCTGACAACATGGAGGAATATCGCGGCAAGCGAATAGCGGTAATCGGTATGGCCCGGACAGGTCTTGCGGTCGCGGAGGCTATGGCGGGCCTGGGTGCGCGCGTGGTTCTGTACGATAGAAAGCAAGCGTCCGAGCTTGGACCGGCAATTGAAGCCGCGCAGCGGTTCGGTGCGGAGGTACGCGTCGGCACGGATGAGGTCGACCTTGCGGGCGTGGATATTCTTGTTCCCAGTCCCGGGGTGCCTGAAACACTGCCGGTTCTCGGCGAGGCCGTGAGCCGCGGCGTGGAGGTCATCTCGGAGATCGAGCTCGCGTATCGCCTTTCCAGGGCGCCGATCATCGCGATCACCGGCACGAACGGCAAGACCACGACAACGGTACTCACGGGCCGCATACTCACGGCAGACGGGAAAGACGTGTTCATCGCGGGCAACGTTGCCGGAGCCGGCATCGACATGCCGCTGGTGACGGCGGCTGTGCGTGCCGGGTCCGACAGCGTCATCGTTGCTGAGGTGAGCAGTTTTCAGCTTGCGTGGATAAGCTCGTTCAGGCCTCGCGTTGCCGCCATGCTCAACGTGTCCCTCGACCATATGGACCGGCACAACGACATTCGCGAATACGCGGCGACCAAGGCTCGGATATTCGAAAACCAGGCCGCATCCGACTGGGCCGTCATAAACGCCGAGAACTCGATCACGGCCGCTCTTGCCCGGAGCCTGCACAGTCGCGTGTTGTGCTTTGCCAGGTTGTCGGAGGTTGAAGAAGGTGCGTTCGTGCGCGGCGACGACTTGATCTTCCGGAGCCGAGGCGGGGAATCTAGGGTGTGTAATCGTTCAGACATTCGCATTCCGGGTGAGCACAACGTCGAAAACGTGCTCGCGGCCGTCTGCGCGGCCCTGGCGTTCGGGGCCAGCCCGGAGAGCGTCCTGCCGGCAGTTCGCGAGTTCGACGGCGTTGAGCACCGGCTGGAGACGGTCGCCGTCATAGACGGCGTCCGATATGTCAACAACTCCATGTGCACGAACGTCGAAGCCGCGGTTCGATCCATCGAGGCCATAGAGGAGCCGCAAATAGTGATCGCGGGC
>JBMFPI010000416.1:0-2604 GCA_049969195.1 Armatimonadota bacterium | reverse complement strand
CAAGAAGCGTACAAGGACCTTGGCTTCCAGGAAGGCAGCTTCCCCATCTCGGAAGCTATTCACAGAGAAATCTTGAGCATCCCGATCGGGCCGCACACGACCAGAGATCAGTGCCGGACCGTAGCGGCCGAGCTCAGGCGCTTGTGCATTGAAAAAGGCGGAACCTATGTCTAGACGTCGGTTTTCGATTCTGGTGCCGGTCTATTTCAACGAGCCCAACATCCGTCACACAGTTCCCAGGCTGAAGGCGCTCGAACAATCACTGCCCGATTACGACCTGGAGTTTGTCTTCGTAGACGATGGCTCCGGGGACGCCTCTCTCGAACTCTTGCTTGAGGAACGCCGCAAGGACCCGCGCGTGAAGGTGGTCAAACTCAGTCGGAACTTCGGCTCGATGGCGGCCATTCAGGCAGGGCTGCACTACGTCACGGGCGATTGCGTGGGCATAATAGCGGCCGACTTGCAGGACCCGCCTGAGCTATTCGTGGATATGGTAGACCTCTGGGAGAAAGGCAATAAGGTCGTGCTTGCGGTGCGGCAGGATCGAAAAGAATCGCTTGGGCAGCGGATGTTCGCTGGCATCTATTATTATCTGCTTGATCGACTGGCTCTGAGGGGATATCCGCGCGGCGGGTTCGATTTTCTGCTGGTCGACCGGCAGATTGTTGATGAGCTGAACGCTATCCGGGAGAAAAACACGAACGTAATGAGCCTGGTTTTCTGGCTCGGTCACGCGCGGGCGATCATACCGTACACACGGGGGCGACGAGAACACGGAGTCTCCAGATGGACGCTGGCAAAGAAAATCAAGCTGTTCGTGGACTCGTTTGTTAGCTTCTCATTTGCTCCCATCCGCATCATGACCGTTATTGGTCTGATCACTGCCGGCTTGAGCTTTGCCTACGGCCTTTTCGTAATTATCGCCCTTCTCACTGGACATGTACCAGTGCGCGGCTATACGACCATAGTCTCGCTTATCACGTTCCTGCTCGGTCTTATAATGATTATGTTGGGAATTGTTGGGGAGTATCTCTGGCGGATTCTGGACGAGTCTCGCAACCGGCCGAACTACGTTGTGGACGAAGTCTACGAATAGTATCGGGTTGGGCGCGTGTTTGTTAAGGTGGTGCCGTGAATGATCTGCGCAATCCGTTTGGCTGGATAAAGAAACTATACGGCGCTGCTGGTCGGATTCTCGGCTGGGGACGGCAACAGGCCCGAGTTGCTGTGCCGAAGCTTGCCGGCGGTTGGCGACCCTGCGTCGAGCGAGCAGTCAGCGAAGCGGCGGTCGCCTGGCGCAGACTGATCAGGCTCCTGATAGTGCTCATCGGATTCGCTGTCTTCGCCGGGGCCGAGTATGGTTTAGCCAGAGGCATCTGGGCCGAGCGGTTCTTCCTGGTCGCGATAGTGCTTGCGGGCGGCCTGGTTACTGTTCTGACCCTCCGATATCCGCTCAACGCGCTGCTCGTATGGGTGGTGGTATCCCCGTTCTCGACCTATCTGCTTCGGACTTATAGCGCCGCGGGTTGGAACTTCATCACTTTCGACAGCGTTACCTTCTTCCTGGTATTCGTTGCGACCGTGTTCAGAGCACTTGTCGACCGCGTGCGACCCCGTAAGTTGGTATGGGGCGAGGCGTTGTTGATTGCTTTCGTAGCATACGTGCTCTTGTCGATATACGTCAGGGGGCAGCTTTCACTCAACTCCCTTAAGACCTTTGGCTTTCAGATCGGCATCTGGCCATTCATATACTTTCTCGTTAAGGCCAACGTTCAGACCGAGCGGGATCTGCGCAAGTATGCGGCTGCCATGATGGTCGCGATGGCCGTGATCACATTCAGTCTATGGTATGAGCACTTTGCAGGCCGTTCGATGTATTCACTTATTTTCGGAAAAGAGATCCGGCTTAGGTGGAGCGACGTCGGCAGCGGACGAGCCGCCGGTCCCTTCAAGACGCCCATCCACTCGGCCCAATTGCTCGTGCCGGCGGCCTTGCTGGCTCTGCACTTGATGTCGTACGCGCGCCGTCCTGCGAGCAAACTGGTCTACTTGGTCCTTGCAATTACGGCATGCCTGGGTCTGTTCTTCACTTATACGCGGAACAACTACATTTCACTGGGCGTGTGTATGCTGCTGGCGCCATTTGTGTGCCCGGAGAACCGCAGAACGTTCGTGGGTGTGCTCGTAGCGGCAGTGGTAGCGACGGCGGTGTTTATTCCGCGCTATATGACGGGCGAGTTCGAGAAGAGGATGACTGCGCCGACTGCGGAGCGCCGCCTGGTGTTTATGCAGACTTCATTCAACATCATCAAACACCATCCTTTGTTCGGTGTGGGTTGGGGGAACAGTACCGAGGCGACAAAGCGTTATGTTGTCAGTCGGAAGCAGTACGAGGGGCTGCACAGCGATAGCGGGATGCCGTTACCGACTCTCGTTCATAATACGTATCTGCACATCACCCAGGAAAACGGACTTATCGGTGCAGCTCTCATATACGGAGCGATTCTGCATCTTTTTGTGATGTGCTGGCGGGTGCACCGGCGGGCGCCTATCGAGGGGCCCCTCGGTAAGAACTTCGTTGGAATAATCGGCCTGTCGTTCGTG
>JBMFPI010000415.1:0-2612 GCA_049969195.1 Armatimonadota bacterium | reverse complement strand
CCAACCGATTCTAGCAGAACCGGTCGGAGTCGAACCACCAGCTCTCTCAGCTTTCCACTGCCGACGGGACAGGCTCCGAGAAGCGGTTCATAGGACGCAGCTTGCCTATCTGTGCCGCGAGGAGCGGATGATTGAAGCGATCAACCAGATGCCGAAGAGGCTGGCCAGGATGTAGCCCAGCACTCCCAGCGCCGGCAGTCCAAACCAACCTCGGCCCGCGCCTTTCGCAGTAGCGACAATGAGCGATGAGCCCACTATGATCGCCGCCACAATCAGGGCAATAGCTATGCGGTTCGAGGCAGCCCGGAGCGCTGCGGTCACCTCGTCCAGTCCCTGATGCTTGAACTCGATTCGCAGATTGCCTTCAACGGCTTTGCGCATCAGCCGACCGATCTGCTCGGGCAGATTGACGGCAAGACTGCGGGCCGCGGACAATGCACGGTAGAGCTCGGCAGCCGCACCCTCAGAAGTGAGTTCTTTACGAACAGCCTTTCCGACGCAGCTGCGCGCGATCTCGGTGAGGTTGAAGTCGGGGTCGAGCTGACGACAAATGCCGTCGATGCTTGCAAACACCTTGCCCAAAACCGCGAAGCTTGCCGGAAGTCGAATCTTGTGTCGCGCCGACGCATTCATCACGAGCGTAAGGAGTCGTCCCACGTTCACTGCGCGCGCGGGCATCCCGTAGTATGACCGCAGCACTTTGCCGAGGTCGATGGTGAGCTTGCGCGCGTCGACTTCCTCCTGAGCGATCCCTAAAAGCAGGACCTCGTCGGCCAGTGTGCGTGCGTCCTGCTGCTCGAACGCGATCAGCATCCGCACCGCGGCCGTCTTGCTCTCGGGATCCAATCGCCCAACCTGACCGCAATCAACGAGCCCGATTGAGCCGTGTTCATCCACAAGAATGTTGCCCGGATGCGGATCCGCATGGAAGAACCCGTCTACAAACACCTGCTCGACAAAAGCGCGAGCCAGACGGTCGGCAAGCTCCTTCGGGTTTATGTTGACCGAGGGATTGCGCGGCACGTCGGTGATCTTGATGCCCTGCAGCCGCTCGAGCGTCAGGACTCGTTTGGTGGTAAGGTCCCAGTAGACGTTGGGAACCCGTATGCGTTTGTCTCGGGCGAGCACGGATCGCAGTCGCTCGGTATTGCGAGCTTCGCGGGTGTAGTCGAGTTCCTCGCGAAGAGTGGTTGCGAACTCGTCCACAAGATCCAGCAGGCCGTAGGTCCTGGCACGTTCCGAGTGATTCTCGACAAACTTGGCGCGCTTGTAGATGATCTCAATATCGGTTTCTATCAGCTCCTCGATACCCGGGCGCTGGACCTTGACGATCACGGGCGTCCCGTCGGGGAGCCTGGCCCCGTGCACCTGGGCAAGCGAGGCCGCCGCGAGCGGGGTTTCGTCGAACTGCTCGAAGACTTCCCCTATCGGCGCCCCAAACTCGGATTCGATAACTGCGCGGATCTGCTCAATATCAAGCGTGGGCGCGGTGTCCTGGAGCTTCTCCAGCTCCGCCACATAGGAATGCGGCAGGATGTCGGGACGTGTAGACAAAAGTTGACCGAGCTTGACGAACGTAGGCCCGAGCTCCTCGAGCATCTCGCGCAGGTGAACCGGCGCGTCTGTCGACACAGGCCCGGGCGCGCGGCGCGACAAGTGTTCGAGGAGCTTGAGACGATGCAGGAGCCAGCCCCAACCGTGTTTGGCGAGGACTCCTGCTATCTCTCTGTAGCGGCGTATGTGCCGACGGCTCTTCTCGAGGACCAATCAGCCCTGACTCCCCGCATCCTCTGCCTCTGAAGGCTTCGGTTCCGCGGCGGTATGAACTCCCAGCTTCTCCTCGAGGGCCGCGATACGCTGCTCTAGGGCCTGTACTCTCGACGTGTCCGCCGCCCCAACCTGCTGAAGCATCTTCGACATCTGGTCGCGGAGCCATTCCTGGACCGTGCGCTTTTCCTCCTCGGCTCGTTTGGTCATCTCGTCGACGAACTTGCCGGCTTCTTCGGAAGTCATCTCGCCCCGAGCAACCATATCGTCGGCAAACTGTTTCAGCTTCTCTGCGCTGAACGCGACGGTACCCATGCCGAACGCCAGAGTCTTTTTGAGTAAGTCAATCATCTTCACCGCCGGTTACCTCCTCACCCGCACCGTCTAAGCGGGTCCGAACGCGCGACTTGACTCCCTGCACCGGTCAAGCCGGCGCCGTATCTTGATCACAGGCCGGCTCGGAAGAGCCGGCCGAACCGAAGTTCACTCCTTTCAGAATTGCCGTCCTGAACGGACTTACCAACGTCACGATCACGGCCGGACTACTCGGCGCGCTCAGAACGGCATTGTTGCCGGAGTGAACTCTTACACACGCGTTCTAAGAATCCCTGTGCCAGATCACCCTAGCCAGTTTGGTATCGGCCGACCATTTATACTCGATCGTGCCGTCGTAGGCCTTGTGGAGCGCCTTGCCGATCCGCTGGGCGAGTTTCTCGTTGGTGGTCGTGATTTCGATCTCGCCGTCATTCGCCTCCAGGCTCATCACCCGCTCCAGAGGATTGATGCCCATTGCCTTTTCTGCTTCGTTGCGGATCAGGTTGAGTATTTCGTCTTTGTGATCCCAG
>JBMFPI010000414.1:0-2621 GCA_049969195.1 Armatimonadota bacterium | reverse complement strand
CTCCACGCACTCAGCAATGGAGACAGTATGAACCAGCAGCAAACACCTCGCAAGGTGCGGATGGTTTGACGGTTACTATTCAACGCTCCTCAAGTAAGCGGGAGACTCGCTGAAGACTTGCCTGTCGTGAGGGCGTCGAGATCCTCACCGACTACTACAGGAGCGGGCTTTCAGCCTCAGCGACGCGGCGTAAACCTCGCGCCGGGGCAGCCCGGTCTCAGCCGCGCAGCGTCGCACAGCGTCGCGCTGAGACATTCCCGACCGCAGCAGCTCCGTCAGACGCGACTCTAGATCAATCTCCGGCTTCTCTTCAGGCTGCGCCTGATCGGGCGGACAGCCGGCTATAACCACTGCGATCTCGCCTTTCACCTCGCCGGAGCGGAAGTGCTCCAGAGCCTCAGCTGCGGTTCCCCGAAACACCTCTTCGAACATCTTGGTGGCCTCTCGAACGACCGCGATAGGCCGGTCACCCATCACTTCCTGGATCGTCTCGAGCGTGGAAAGCAATCTCGACGGCGCCACGTAAAGACAGCATGTGCGACGCTCAGACTTGATCGACTGGAGAAATTTCCGCCTTTCCCCGGCTTCCCGCGGTGGCCATCCGTCGAAGGCGAAGCGGGATGTCGGCAGGCCCGACAGCACCAATGCTGTGATGACTGCGGATGGTCCGGGAATCGACTCGACGCGAAACCCCGCCTCGATGACAAATCTGATCAGCTCATAGCCCGGATCGGAGATACCGGGCGTACCCGCGTCGGACACCAGGGCCACATTCTTGCCTTCTTCTAGCGTGCCGATGATTTTCTCAGTTTGCGAAAGCTTACTTCGGGCGTGATAAGAAATCATCGGCGTTCGGATCTCATAGCGGTCCAGCAGTTTCCGCGTCACCCGGGTGTCTTCCGCCGCGATCAGAGCAACTTCCTTGAGCGTGCGGAGAGCGCGGAGTGTGATATCCTCCAGGTTTCCGATCGGGGTTGCGACTATGTAGAGCGTGCCGGGCACTATCTGGGCGGCATCGGCGTCGGCCCCGGTGGCGTCTCGTCTCCCGGTACAGCTCGTCCGCCGGCCCGCTTCTGCATCTCCTCGAACTGCTTCCGACGCACCTCGAAATCGGCCAGCCATTTCTTCTCAACCTCGACGAGATCGGACCGCTTGAGCTCCTCGAACTTCTTGACGAGCTGCTGATGAACCCCGGGGTCGTTCGTCGCGACCTCGCTGGCGATCTTGTACTGAGCTATGGCGCGATCCTTTTCACCCTTTTTCAAGAGCATGTCGCCAAGCAGAAGCCTGAGGTCTGCTCCTTCCTGCGTCGCCTGTTCGCCTTCGAGCATAGGATAGAGGATTCTGATCGCCTCCTCAGTCCTTCCATCCTCGTACAGAAGCTGCGCCAGCTTGGCGGATGCTATGGGGCTATTGCGCTGGACCCTGGCCCGCATCAGCGCTTTGATGGCTGCCTTCCGGAGCCTGCGCATCTCAGCCGGGTTTGTCACAGATTGCTGCGCTTGCATTAGCTGCCAGTAGCCGAGGATCTCCGGGTCGAAAACTTCCACTTTCTGATTCTCTGCCATCCGGCGCTGGATTTCGGATGCCGCTGCCATCTCGCGCATCTGCATGATCTGTCTGCGGCGCTCTTCCTTTGCTTTCTTGTCGAGCTTGGGGGGCAGTTTGGAGGTAACGCCTTCCAGCTTGACTATGAATATCCCGTACTCTGTCTGGATGGGGGAACTCACCTGCCCGGGTTTCATTTTCTTGACCGCTTCGAGCACCTGTTGAGGGTAACCGAAGGAGGTTTCGAACGACAGGTCGAAAGCACTTCCGGCCGCGCTGGATTTTCCGGGCGAGTTCTCGCGTGCCAGTTTGGCGAAATCTGCTCCGGACCTCGCTGCGCTCACGATCTTGTTTGCCTTGTTCATCAACTGCTCCTGGGGCAGCTTTCCGGCCGGCAGAACAATTTGGCGGAGTTTGTAGACGTTGTAGCTCGCGTCGACGTCGGCGTCGGTCACGCGCTTCACGCCAGCCCTGATCTTTGCCCTGAGGCCTTCCATCGCGAGCATTGCTTTGACCTGATTGACGGGGAACTTGCTTCGTGCGATGGCTTCCTGCTGTGCTAGCGACGAGCCTATTTCGGCAAGCGCGGCACGGTATTCGCCGTCCTTACGAGGGTCAGTAGCGGCGCGCTCACGGCTGAGTCTTCCGAGCAGGCGCTCCCGGTTGAGCTTAAGCTCTTCCGTTACTCGCTTCTCTATCTCAGCCTCGACTCGCTCGTCCGAGACATCAACTCCCATCTGCTTGGCAATCTGGAGCAGAACGACATCGTTCACCATCTGCTGGAACTGTTGGGCTCTTAGATCGGCGTAAGCCAGAGGCGAACGAACCCCTCTTTCTTTTGCCTGTTCCCAGGTTTGCTCCCACGCAGCCTCAAAGTCCTGCCGGCTGATTTCGACGCCGTTTACCTTTGCGATTGGTCCGGAGCCGCCCTCAGGGCCTTCTCGATGACGCGATGGCGCTACACCAAAGCTCCAGATCGCTCCGACCAGGAAAATAAGTGCAATCAGGAACAGAATTGGCTTCAGATACTTGCCGAACTCCGTCCGCATCTTGTAGATGCTCATCTACCTGCC
>JBMFPI010000413.1:0-2668 GCA_049969195.1 Armatimonadota bacterium | reverse complement strand
CGGTGCCTTTTTCCAGTGCGGAGGGTTCATCGCCAGGAGCGGCGAAGGTCCACAGGTACAACGGCTCGAAGAAATCAGTGCGTGCGCTGTCGGCAGATGCCGCCCATGCAACTACCAGGGCTAGACACCCGGCGACGGCAGCGCTCGTGCATACAATCGGTCTTGTGGTAATCATATGCGTTTCTTATGCGCCAGCGAGCTTGTGTCCTTCAGTCATAAAACATCCGCTCCGGAGGACGTTTTCGCGACAAGAGGTTGTTAAGATCAGACGCAAGATACGACGTTTTCTACTATCCCAACAAGCATTAAGGAGGTCACCATGCAATACACGAGACTCGGCCGCACCGGCCTCAAGGTAAGCAGATTGTGCCTGGGCACGATGAACTTCGGCCCGCACACGAGCGAAAAGGACAGCTTCCAGATTATGGATCGCGCCCACGAGCACGGAATCAACTTCTTCGACACAGCCAACGTCTACGGCTGGAAACTCGGAGAGGGGATCACCGAACAGATAATCGGCCGCTGGTTCGCGCAGGGCGGTAACCGGCGAGAGAAGACCGTTCTGGCTACGAAAGTGTATGGCAAGATGGGCGAGTGGCCGAACGAGCGGGGTTTATCAGCACTGCACATCAAGCGCGCGTGCGAGGGAAGCCTGAAACGTCTGCAAACCGACTACATCGACCTCTACCAGATGCATCACATAGACCGTGAAGTCCCCTGGGAGGAGATCTGGCAGGCGATGGAGCAGCTCGTGCGAGAGGGCAAGGTCCTCTACGTGGGCAGCTCGAACTTCGCGGGTTGGCACATCGCGCAGGCCAACGAGTCGGCCGCACGGCGCCATTTTATGGGGCTTGTCTCCGAACAGTGCAAGTACAGCCTCGCGGAGCGGACTGTGGAACTCGAGGTCTTGCCTGCGTGTCAGAGCTACGGTCTGGGTGTGATCCCGTGGAGTCCGCTCGCCAGCGGCATGCTCGGCGGCGCGCTCAAAGAAGCGACTGAAGGGCGAAGAGCCGAAGGCGGCGTCAGGCAGATGATCGAGAAAAATCGGCAGAAAGTCGAACAATACGAGGCACTGTGCGACGAGATCGGGGAAAAGCCTGCTGACGTAGCTCTGGCATGGCTGCTTGCCAATCCGGCTGTAACCGCGCCGATCATCGGCCCACGGACGATTGAACAGCTGGACGGGTGCTTGCGATCCCTGGAGATCAAGCTTTC
The DNA here is from genome assembly GCA_049969195.1 of Armatimonadota bacterium. Lineage (GTDB taxonomy): Bacteria > Armatimonadota > UBA5829 > UBA5829 > UBA5829 > CALJES01. Next base: position 1,453 of record JBMFPI010000413.1, on the reverse strand, counting down.
GCCCGAGACAATGGCGAAGCTTGACGCGATCTGGCCGGGGCCGGGTGGTCCGGGACCGGAGGCGTGGGCCTGGTAGCCGCGATGCACTCGTTGAGTTTTCACCGCGACTGATCGCCCGGAACGTAGCGCCAGAGCGAAAGATTCCTGAACGACGGCTCCCGCGTGCCGTCAAGATGACTGCTGATCGGAGGCGTATGGCGGTGGAATGTTTCTGCACAGCGCATCGGGCAACGCGGTCCGTTCCAATGAGCGGGCAATAAGCCCACAACATCTGCGTCCGGGGCGGTATGCCCCGGACGATCAGGAGTCGCCGAAAACGACGGGTTTGCGTTCTCTTGCAACGACCTTAAGCAAAGACCCGGTTTGACAGGGCTTCGTTTGCGCACGTATAATCGTTGCGCCGAGTCTTTATCGTGGAGGCACCGGATGGCTGCAAAGATCGTAACGACGTGTATGATTGCTCTTGTGGGATTGGGCTTTGCGTCAAGCGCGACGGCACAATTCGAAACGAGCGATACCAGTCCCATGGGCATCGGTATAGCGTTCTATCGACCTTCGGACGGCAAACTCCGTGAGCTTAACAAGACCTGGATTGGCCCGACGCTTCAATTTCACGTGAAGCGCGACCAACAGGGGCGGCCGACGGCGTATGTCTCGATCGGCTGGCACTCCGCGACCAAAGACTGGGCCCGCGCTAACGCCTTCACTGTCGGGAGCACGCTGATCAAGCGATATGGTGGCGAGGAAACCTGCTGGTATGTCGGCGGCGGACTGGATGTGTGGTTCACGCATTTCGAGGACTATGAGTTCGACCCTGCCGTTTCGTACTACAGGCGCGTGTCCGACAACGATGCACTGTTCGGCTACGGAATTGTGTTCGGCCGGGAGTTCGGCGGAGGATGGTATTTCGAGGCGAAACGAGACCGCCTGGCCACGATGCGCCGCGACGTTGGTCCGGGCGTTAACTTCAGCGGCTGGACAATTTCCTTCGGGTCACGGTTGGCCTACTAGCTTCCATTCGATCGGCGCTTTCCGAATGATCTGTGCCGGCGGGCGCTGCAAAAAGCGCTTGCAAGATCGGCAGGGCTGATGCAGAAGACACGCACAAGATACGTCTGCCAATCCTGTGGTTACGAGTCGCCCAAGTGGGTCGGTCGGTGCCCGGACTGTGACGAGTGGGCCACACTCGTCGAGGAAATCTTTGAAGAGACGGCCCCGGGCAAGAAGCCGGCCGCTCCCGCCGTCTTAGCCGTCCCCACTCCCATAACCGAGCTCGAATCCGGCGGCGCACCACGCACAAGTTGTGGCGTCTCGGAGTTTGATCGAGTCCTGGGCGGCGGGGTTGTCAGCGGGTCACTCGTCTTGATCGGCGGCGACCCCGGGATCGGCAAATCCACGATCCTCACCCAGGTGGCAAACCACCTGAGCCTGACATCGAACAAAGTGCTGTACG
>JBMFPI010000412.1:0-2678 GCA_049969195.1 Armatimonadota bacterium | reverse complement strand
CCTAAGGCACTGCATCGACCGGAACGCTTGTCCGACGAGTGGCGCTGCCCATCGCGCATCGCCTGGATCGCAGCTGTCGGAACGAGCGCTGTCTCGCGATAACGGTCCTCCCCTTCACTCACATAGGCCAACAGCTTGTCCGCTACGGCAATTGCCACTGCTGAGAGTCCGGTTAGGCGTCTGACGAGTTCGGCTATATGTCGGGCCGCCGTCTCATCAAGGCCTGCTCTCAGATTCGGGAGCACCCTGTTCGCGAGAGCTATCGCCCTGGCAAGTTCGCTGCGCTCCAGACGCTCGCGCTGTGTCCGCACGTCGCCGATTATGACCAGGAAAAGTGCGGCTCCAAGCCCGCTTACCAGCATGGGCAGCATGTATTGGACGACGAGCGTGTCCCAGGATCCAACGAGATAAACTCTTGGAAGCGCAATTCCCAACCACAGGCCGTGTCCAAGCGTACCCACCAAGAAACCGGCAATTACAGTGGGCACGAAAGGAGATCCGTATCTGTAGAACAGTCCGGCAAGCGCGCCGGCTACAGCCGCCGGAAGGCCGCTCAGGGGACTCCACGGCATGTGGACGGAGCCTGCCGCCCAACTTACAACGCCGGTCCACACACCCAGCAGCGGTCCGCCGAATAGACCGGCCGCCGTCGCCGAGACGACCCTGGCATCCATAGCCGGATTGTGCGGCGCAAGAACGACCTCGCCAAGAGCCAGCGGGCTGAAGACCAGGAAGATCCACGGTTGGTCCTTGCGTCTTGTATCCCGCAGCAGAAGGCGAGCGAACGCATCTGTCCTGCTGGCAAAGTAAGTGATCGTTACCAGCACGCAGATCTTCTGAAGCGAGATCAGCAGGTCACCGGAGTTCACGATAACACACCGCAGTAGAAGCGGCTGGCCAGGTCGTACAGTTGCCTGTGCGCAGTCGCTACGACGTGGGGCCGCCAGGCCTTCGGCGGCCCCCCATCACAGTCTGACGCCAGATGCCCCAGACTAGTTCGCTATCTCGCTTTCCAGCCAAGACAGTATGGTTTTCCATACGGTCTTCTTGGGGCCGGGCGAGAAAGTGAACGTGCGCGACACTTCCTCCACTCCGTCGGGCGTGGTGATGACAGCCGTCAGATCCACCACTGTTGCCGGCTGCTTCACTCCTTCTCTGTAGTAGACGCCGCTCGCTTCCACGATGGCGTAATCGTCCTCTTTGTAGATCTCGATTGTTCCGCTTTTCTGCGGGTCCTCGGGATCGTCAGGAGTGACCGTTATGGTGTACCCCATACACTCCCACGTGCCTACCTGGAGCGCTGCCAGCTGAGAAGCCGCAAGCGCCAGAATCGCCACCGCGAGGGCCGCAATCATTGTTTTCTTCACTTGGTTCACCTCCATTCTCTCGTGCATATTTCCTGTGCGCACGAAGGAAGTTTACCATCGACACGGCGCGACGGGGGGCTGTTGTTGTATAAATGAGACATTCCCGAGCATAATCGGCGCAAATCGACGCGCAGTTGGATACCCCCGGTGTCTGACCGGTTCTCACAGGCCGTAAGAACGCGGCTTCTGCAAGTAGCTGCTCGAGATATGCTCGCCGAGCGTTGCGTGTCCAAGCCTCGGGTGAAGACCTCTGCCTACGATCCCAGCTCCTTCGCTACTTCATTGAGCTGCTGGATGATCGGGATGTTCTGGGGGCATTTGGGCTCGCATTCGCCACACTCTACGCAGTCCTCCGCCCTCTTGCCGCGCTTGGGTCGTTCCGGATTGCTCATACCACGATAGACAGCACGAGCGTAATCGGTCAGGCCGTACAGCCTGTGCAGGTTCATCAGGCGGAAGTTTTCCGGGATGTTCACCTCGTTCGGGCACGGCATGCAGTATCGGCAGCCGGTGCAGTAGAGGTCCGCAAGACGCTGCACCTGGGCAAGAGCAGCTTCGACCGCCTTCTTTTCCGCAAGCGAAAGCGGCTCCTCGCGACTTGCTACAGCAGCATTTTCCTCGACCATCTCGATGGTGTTCATGCCCGAGATCGCGCAGGTGACGTTCGGGTTCGAGAGCACAAAGCGCAGGGCGATCTCGGCGTTACTCGCGACTGGCGTCGGGATGAGTTTTCTTATCTGTTCGGACGGCGCGGCCAGTCGACCGCCGCCAACGGGACCCATAATGATCACACCCATCCCACAAGCGCTCGCATGCGCAATCGCGACCTCGTTCCTGCGGTCTAGAAGGTTGTACTGGACCGTCATCCCCTCAAACTCACCTGTGTCGATGAGTTTGATTATGTTTTCGGGCGTGTCGTGGCAGGAGAAGCACACGTGCTTGATGAGGCCCTGGTCACGAGCTTTTCTTACCGCCTCCATTCCTCCGGCCTTGACAAGGAAATCCTGGTAGCTTTGCCAGCTCAGCGAATGAACCACCTGGTAGAAGTCTATGCAGTCGACATCCAGCCTTTCCAGCGAATTGTTGAGTCTGCTCCACCAGCCCTCGACGGTGTTGTCCGCAAGGGGGTTCTTAGTTGACACGTAAACCTTGTCGCGCCAGCCCTTGAGCGCTCGGCCGCAGATGCGCTCGCTTTCGCCGTAACCTGGGGCGGTGTCCAGATAGTTCACGCCGAGCTCGAAGGAACGCCTGATCACATCGACGGCATAGTCCTGGTCCGTCGGCAACCTCATCGCGCCGAATCCAAGCGCG
>JBMFPI010000411.1:0-2683 GCA_049969195.1 Armatimonadota bacterium | reverse complement strand
CTCCGCCGGCCCCGGTATCGGGCTTCACCGCTTCGCTGATCACAATGAACGATATACTGCTCGTCTGGAACAATCCATCGGATGCCGACTATAAGAGCACAATCGTCAGGTATAGCACTTCGGGCTATCCAGTCGATCCGGTCGACGGCTTACTCGTGTGTTCTCAGAGCTTGCCTGCCGGGTCGACCGGATCATTCGTGCACGAGCATCTTTCCCAGGGCCGAACCTACTACTACTCGGCGTTCGCGTGCGACGCCGATGGAAACTACTCGTCTGCTGCCCACGCATCGGTCGTGCTCAATGTAATCGACTGTTCCACGGTCAAGCTGCTTCCTGACGGAGTCGAAGTTGAGCTGAGCGGAAATGTGGTAACCGCCGTCTACCCTGACTATGGAGGGTTCTATATCGAACAGCCAAACAGAATAGCGGGTATCCGCGTCGCAGGGTCGGCCGCGGGGTTGCAGATAGGCGATATGGTTGACGTAGTGGGCAAGATCGACAGCTACCGACCGGATTCTCAGACGGCAGTCGAGCGGGAGCTGCGCGGTGTCGTTACCCGGACTGGACACTACGGCCCGCTGGAGCCGTTGCTGATGACTTGTCGCTCGGTCGGTGGACAGGCCGTGCCACCCTATGTGCCCGGGGTCAACGATCCCTGCGGCCCGAACAATATTGGTTTGCTCGTTAGGATCACCGGGCGCGTTACTGAGGTTATCACAAACTACTTGCTCGTCGATGACGGCAGCAACGTTCGTGACCTGAAAGGCCGCACCGGGGTTATGGTCGGCTGCCCAGGGCCACCCGGGGCCGTAGTCGGGCGGATGGTGATAGTGACCGGTGTCGTATGCGGATCCAGGCCGCTGGAGTGGCAAACCAACCGCCGGCTGATTCGACTTCGTGACTGGGACGATATCCTGTTTGTGGACTGAGCGGCTTTCTGGACGCTGCCGGTCGCTGCAATGATCGCGATTGCCGTTGCAGGCTGTAGGCCCGGAGTCTGCCAAACATCGGTTTTGAGAGCGCGCGGGTGTTTTCGCCCTTGTCTCCAGGGGAGGCAGTACCCACAAGCCTGGCGGGAGTATTGGTGTAGCTGTCGATCACCCGGGTCTGTGAGCCATTTGTCACTCCAGTCGGGTTCCTCGTGCTGTCGTAAGAACTCCAATACATCGCGGGCCTCCCGCGGGTTGGTCGGCGGTATTTTGCGCCATCGGGCTCACGTGCGCAGGCGGATAGACACAGTTTCCAGGCGGGCGTCAGACCGGCTACACCGGGACCGGCAGTAGTATGGCCCGACCTGGTCAAGCGACGGTGGCGGCTGGGGTTGCGGCAGGCATATGCCTGACTCGCCTCGGGGGTAGCAGCAAGTAGATGAACCCGACTTCCGGTCGCTGGGATCAAGTGCGGGGCCGAGTGAGCGGAGCCGCGTTGGAACGGCCCCGGAGGTTCTTGCGATACAGCGCAGATCCGGCTTTTTTGCGATTCGGCCCCGCCCGGCTAAGCGTGAATCGCTGAGAACGCACCTATCGCAACAGCCCGAGCCTAGTCTGTTTCGAAAAGTGCGCAGGGCAAGATGATCGGTCCGTCTAATTCGGTAGGTGTGAAGCACGACAAAGATGTCCGGATTCTTCGCGAGCTTGCACGGCGGTATGCCGAGGTTGCATCGGACCCGATACAGGACGAGAGGCGCAAGCTCTGGCGCGACCACAACAGCTTTGTCCGAACGCGCATTCCCGTTCTGATCCTGGGCTGGCCCTGTGCCCACGAGATTCGCGAGATCAGCAACCTTGAATGCGAGGATCCGTTCTACCGCGCGCACGAGCAGGCATTGCGCATCAAGCTCTTTCAGGCCGACTGCGGGGACGACTTCATTCAGGAACCCTGGATCACTCAGCGGGCCACCGTCGTGGCGCCCGAAGGGCTGTGGGGGCTTCCGATAGGCCGCATACCGACTACGGTAGAGGGCGGGTCGTGGAAGTTCGACCCTGCTATCAAGAGCCTCGAGGACGCGAGCAAAATGCTCGTTCCCAAGCACGTCATCGACGAAGAGGGTACCGCCCGCAACGTCGCCCGGCTACAGGACGCCGTCGGCGACATACTCGAGGTCAACGTCGATCGCGGCCCGGCGTGGACGATCTGGGGCGGGGACATATCTACCTATCTCGTATACCTCCGCGGGCTTGAGCAGGTCATGTGGGATATGCACGATAATCCCGAGTGGCTGCACGGGGTGCTCGCGTTTATGCGCGACGGGATACTGAAGGCTCACGAGGAAGCCGAGAAGGCTGGCGACTGGCAGTTGTGCAACAGTTACAACCAGGCGATGGCTTACTCGCGCGAGCTTCCCGACCCCCGCCCCAACAGCGGGCCGGTGATGCGCGACAAACTCTGGACTTTCGTCGCAGCGCAGGAGTTTACGCTGATCTCGCCCGCGATGCACGATGAGTTTATGCTTCAATACCAGCTACCCATAATGTCGAAGTTCGGGCTTTCGGCGTACGGCTGCTGCGAGGACCTGACCGAGAAGATCGATATGCTCCGCAAGGTTCCCAACCTGCGGCGGATCGCCGTGACGCCGGTTGCCAACGTGCGTCGATGTGCGGAGCAAATTGGGACGGATTACATTCTATCGTGGCGCCCGAACCCGGCCGAGATGGTCTGCTGCGGGTTCGACCCCGACTACATC
>JBMFPI010000410.1:0-2686 GCA_049969195.1 Armatimonadota bacterium | reverse complement strand
CCATCTGGACACGTCAACACCCCGGGCGGAATACGACCTGGTTTGGGAAGGCAAGACCCTCGGTCGGGTGCGGCTGGGCGTGCCCGGCGAGCAGAACGTGACCAACTCCCTCGCTGCATCCGCTGTAGCTTTCGAACTCGGCGCAAGCTTCGAAAGCGTCAGGGATGCCCTCGGCGATTTTCGCGGCGCGGCGCGGCGGTTCGAAATTCTGCACGATGGCGACGTCACTGTTGTTGACGATTACGCGCACCACCCTGCTGAGATCGAAGCGACGATAAGAACCGCGCGGCTGGCGTACGGCAAGCGCATTATCGCCGTATTCCAGCCGCATTTGTACTCCCGCACCAAATTCTTACTCGATGGGTTTGCCCGCGCGCTTTCGCTTGCGGACGAGGTCATTGTAACGCCAATCTACGCCGCCCGAGAGGAGCCTATGCAGGGGGTGTCCGGTTCATCTATCGTGGACAGAATGCACGAGCTGGGTGGGGCCGCAGCACGCTATGACGCGGACACGGACACGCTCGCAGACAGGCTTACCGAACTTACCCGGCCCGGCGATATGGTTCTCATACTCGGCGCGGGAGATATCCGCGCCGTGGCCGAGAGGCTCGCGGATACGCTGCGCTACAGAGGCTGACCCCCAGGTCGTCGCGACAGAACGCAAACACGAGGTTTCCGGCAATTCGATACTCGTCAACGAAAAGCGGAGAAGTATCAGGTCGGCCTTGCAGATGCTGAAGCCCAGGGGCTCGTCGTCCTGAATCCGATTCACGATCCATCCCTTTGGCGTCTGGATGCTGAAACAAGTCCGGCATGACGACATGACTCCCGCGGAACCGAACCATTTCCGGGAGAATTGCCGAAAACGCGCCCATCCCAACAGCCTCAAGCTAACCGGTGCTGATCACGTGATCCCCATTGCCTTGATGTTCCGCAGGGAGATGGCCAGGCTCTCGAATGGGTCTCGCTCGCAGGTGTCCTGTTCAACTATGTACCACTCTACGCCGGCCTTCTTGCACGCGTCGACGATTCTGGGCCAATTGAGGTTGCCTTCGCCGACTTCGGCCATAATGGGCTGACCGTTTCTCACGGTCATGTCCTTGAGGTGCACAAGAGGAATTCGGCCGGAGAGTTTTTCAATCCACGCCGCTGGGTCGCCGCCGCCGTGTTGGATCCAGTAGGTGTCTATCTCGGCCTTGAAATACTCCGGGTCCGAATCTTCGTAGAGAATCGCAAGGCCCGTGCGCTTGCCGTACTTTTCGAGCTCGAAGCTGTGGTTATGGTAGCCAAATCGCAAGCCACCCGCCGCAAGCTTCTTGCCCACTTCGGTCGCTTCTCTTGCAAATCTCGAGTAGCCTTCAGCGTTTCGATAGCCCCCGGGGAGGCCACCGATCGCCGCGTACTTGCATTGTATGAGATTATGCTCCTGTATAACCTGCTCGGTCTCGTTGACCATGCGCTCATAGGGAATGTGTGTAACGCAGCAAGCCATTCCGGTAGCGTCGAGAATGCGCTTGATTTCAGGGTACGGAATCGGGCCGATGCCGGATATCTGCACGACTTCGTAGCCTATCTTTTTGAGCTTCCGCAGACTCTCCTCGAGCTCTCCCGCGGTCTTGCAAAAGTCACGCACAGTATAAAGCTGGGCTGCGATCTGTGTCCTGGGCATGTCAAAAGTCCTTTCTTCACTGTTGGGAGCTGATTGATATCGGGCTCTTGTAATAGGAGCGCCTTCGGCGGTGCTCCCGTTTGGTTGGGGAGCGTAGAATCGCCGAAAACGCCGGGTTTTGCGTTCTATCGCAATGAACTCATCAACTGCTACTAAGATGACAAAGGCCGTATTTCCTGCCGCCGGCGGGAGCAAATGCCTGCTGGAGATCGTCATAAGAGATGGTAGACCCAACTTTGCCAGGTTGTTGCCGCGGGCGCGCCGTGGCGATTCCCCTGTTCAGTTATGGAGTGTCAAATCGCCGAGAACACCGGGTTTGCGTTCCAAGTCAAGAACCTTTACGCGATTGGAGGGAGGTAGTTCGGTTCTGCAAGAACTACGTCATGCTGAACTTGTTTCAGCGTCCAGGTGCCGCAGGGATCGATCCTGAGGCAAGTTCAGGATGAGGGGATCCCGGGCATTTGCGCGTGCGAGACTGAACTGATAAGATGGGTCTTGAGTACTGCCGAAAACTGGGGTAATATGGAATGGTGCAGTGGATGAGTCTGACGGCCTCAAGTCGCCGTCTTCGGCACAGCGCGAAAACAGAACGCTGCCGAAGCGCGGCGACTGCACACGAAGCGCGGACAAACGGGCGGTAAGCAAAACATGACTGACGACAAGCGGTTGAATCTGGACGAGGATCTCGACAAGCTGACAAGCAGCCTTCTGAGCGACGTCAAGGCTGCGACGGACGAGGTCAAGCAGCGTCAGGCGGCTGCACGCCAAGCGGAGCAACGCAGTGCTGCAAAGGCGAAGTCGAGGAAGTTGTCCGCTATCCTGGTAGGTATCGGGGCGATTATTGTGCTCCTGCTTTCGTACTGGATGGTTTTTGCTAGGCCGGAGGTCACAGGCGCTGACCGCGCTACCGGAGGATCGTCCGCACAGGTTCAGCAGCCGCCCAGCGTCGCAATTACCTGCCCGCGGACTGCCGGCTCCAGCGCCCCTGCGCCAAGTCCATCCGCCGGCGTGACGCCC
>JBMFPI010000409.1:0-2716 GCA_049969195.1 Armatimonadota bacterium | reverse complement strand
CCAACCGATTCTAGCAGAACCGGTCGGAGTCGAACCACCAGCTCTCTCAGCTTTCCACTGCCGACGGGACAGGCTCCTAACAATTGCGATCCGATACACCAGGCTGTTGCGACAGGCGCGTTCTCTGTGATTCTCCAGCTAGGTTGAGGGGCGTCCCTTCGCCGAAAACGGCGGGATTGCGTTCTATTGCAAGAGCCTGGATACGGGCGCAAAGCTCCGGGCATTCGCTACTTTGCAACGCGCCGGGCGAACTCGCAGCAACAGCGCCTAACTCAACGGCCTCCCTCAGCGTGACTTCTACGATATGCCGTCAGCTTAGTCCACCCTGTCAGAATATCCTTCACGCAAGGAAGCTCAGCGGTTTGTTCGCACGTCGTCTGGGTAAGATCAAGACACAAGGTCAATCAATGCGGCCGCTTGGTCTTGCTTGCCGGCGGCGCGACACCAAACTTCATCAAACCAACAGGAGACGTTAGAATGGCTCACGAACTACCTCCTCTTCCTTATGCTTACAATGCTCTGGAACCGCACTACGATGAAGAAACTGTGCGGCTTCACCACGACAAGCATCACGCAGCATACGTAGCCGGTCAGAACAAGGCCGAGGAAATGCTTGCGGCGGCGCGGTCGTCGGGTGACTTCGCCCTGATCCAGCACTGGGAGCGGCAGCTAGCGTTCCACGCGTCGGGCAACGCTCTTCACACGATGTTCTGGGAGAATATGTCCCCGAACGGCGGCGGGGAGCCGACCGGGGCGCTTGCCGACCGGATCAAGGCCGACTTCGGCAGCTTCGAGGCGTTCAAGAAGCAGTTCAGCGCTGCAGCCGCCGCAGTCGAAGGAAGCGGATGGACGCTGCTGGGCTGGAGCCCGCAGTTCGAGCGGCTTTACATTGTCAACATCGAGAACCATCAGAAGCAGACCGTAATGGGCCTGGTGCCCCTGTTGATCCTCGACGTCTGGGAGCACGCTTACTATCTCAAACACCAGAACAGACGGGCGGACTGGATAGAAGCCTGGTGGAACCTGGTCAACTGGTCGGACGTCGCATCGAGGTTCTCGGCTGCCGTGCAGCCTAAATGATCAGGCCGTTGCGATAGAACTCAAACCTGGCGTTTTCGGCGATTCGACGCTCCTCGACTAAGCAGGAGAATCGCCGAGAACGCCCATACCGCGTCATCTGTCAACCAGGTGGCAAAATGCTCAGGAATGTGTTGCTTTCGGCCGTGGGGGCCGGGTTGGTGTTATTGACTATGTCGAATGCGGGAAAACACGAGAAGTCTGTAGAAACCGTTCGGATCTACAATGCCGCAAGGGATAGCGTAGAGACCGTCGAGAAGATCGTAAAGACCGACGAGCAATGGCGGGCACTGCTTACCCCGGAACAATACAGAATTACACGTCTGGCAGGAACCGAAAGGCCGTTTACCGGGACCTGCCCGGTGCCGGAAGGCGGCAAGAGCGGCGTGTACCAGTGCGTGTGCTGCGGCACGGATTTGTTCCGATACGGCACGAAGTTCGAGTCCGGCACAGGCTGGCCCAGCTTCTATGAGCCTGTATCGGAACTGAACGTGCGTCTTCTGGAAGACCGCAGCCATGGCATGCTCCGCACAGAAGTTCGGTGTGCACGCTGCGATGCCCACCTCGGCCACGTGTTCGACGATGGCCCTCCGCCTACAGGAAAGCGCTACTGCATAAACGCTGTGGCGCTCAAACCGGCCAAGAACAATGCCAAACCCCAAAAAGCCACGTTCGCCGCGGGCTGTTTCTGGGGCGTCGAGTCGGCGTTCAGGCGATATCTGGGAAAGGGAGTTATATCGACTCGGGTCGGATACACGGGCGGGCACACGGAAAACCCGACCTACGAGCTGGTCTGCTCGCACACCACAGGGCACGCCGAAGCCGTTGAGATCACATACGACCCGAACAAGATCAGCTACCAGCAACTGCTTGATATCTTCTGGAGCATACACGATCCGACCACACCCGACAGGCAGGGACCGGACATCGGCTCTCAATATCGCTCAGCGATTTTCTACCACTCGCCGCAGCAGAAGAAGCAGGCTGAAGAATCCAAGAAACACCTCGAAGAATCGAAACGCTTCGCCGCACCGATAGTTACCGAGATCACGCAAGCAGGCACGTTCTGGCCGGCCGAAGAGTATCATCAGCAGTACTTCGAAAAGCGAGGCGTAGAGCCTGCGTGTCAAGTCCCTTCTTGATGGGAGGTTATTGCGGTAGAACGCAGACCCGTTTTTTCGGCGAATCGATGCTCCTCGATTGAGCGGGCAAGTCGCCCAAACGTAGCTATCACAACGGACACGCACACAAACTGCCGAAAACATGTTTGACGGTGCTGTGTTGCGACAGCCAGGCTCAGGCTGTTGCGACGGGTGCTTTCTATCGCAACAAGCTGGCCGCAGACTGTGGTTGTCAAAACGCCGCAAACGTGGCATTATTTCTGCGATAGGCTCGTCTTGTTCTGAATTGGAGGTGCAGTGAGATGCCTCTGGCACGAGTTTGCCTGGCTGTGGTTCTCCTGCTCGCGTCAGTCTGCCCCGGGCGCTGCGCCGGCCCGGCAACGGAAGGGCCGATTCCTGCCGAAATAGACGACTACGTCAGTCAGACACCCCCCGAAGCGGCCGCCTCTATTGAATCGCTTGCCGCCTACCTGGTCAAGAACGCCTCGACCGAAATGCAGAAAGCAAGAGCAATCTAC
>JBMFPI010000408.1:0-2729 GCA_049969195.1 Armatimonadota bacterium | reverse complement strand
ATACGAAGGGCTGCAGTTGGTGACGGTAAGTTGAAAGCGATCTACCCAGGCAGTTTTGACCCGATAACATCAGGCCACCTGGACATCATCGAACGGGCAACCGCTGTGTTCGGCTCCGTTATAGTGGCGGTGGCGGTGAACATGGAAAAAAAGCCTCTTTTCTCGGTGGAAGAGAGGGTGGCTCTGCTTCGGGAAGCATGTAGACACCTGGACAATGTTACGGTAGACTGTTTTGAGGGCCTGACGGTAGATTACGCGCGGAAGCAGGGTGCTCAGGTCCTGATCAGATCGCTGAGGGCGGTGTCGGACTTCGAGTTCGAGCTTCAAATGGCGCTGATGAACAAGCGTCTCAACGAAAACATCGAAACGCTGTTTATGATGACCAGCGCCGAGTATTCGTTCCTGAGCTCGAGCCTGGTCAAGCAACTGGTCGAACTGGGAGCGCCGGTCACCGGGCTGGTTCCGAAGTGCGTGGAGGAGAAGCTGCTGGAGAAGATTAAATCGCGGGGGTAAGACTCAGGCCCCCTTTTCGTACATTTATTGACTCACGGAATACACGGCAGGAGGCGAAGAGCAAATGAGCCAGGAACAGACCATCATACGGCGGCCCGCTTTTCGGAACGGCGGGAGCTCACAGGAAGATATCCTGAAATTGCTGGACGCTCTCGAGGAGCTCGCCGAGAATACTCACTCGTTTTTCGGCAAGGCGTGGGGTCTCGACCTCGAGGAGTTTCACATGCTCACTAATAAGATCAGGGCCTCTCTGCCGGATGAGGTCAGACGGGCCAGCCGGATGGCTGTTGACAGCGATAAGATAGTAGCTGCGGCCAAGGAGGAGGCGGAGGCGATTATCGAGCAAGCAAACCAGCAAGCCAATCGCATAGTCGAAGAGGCCCGGCAGATGGCCGCCAAGCTTGTAGATACTAGCGAGACCAATCGGCTCGCCAAGGCTCAGGCCCAGGAGATAATAGCCGACGCGGAACGCACCGCTAGAGAGACTCGTCGCGGTGCCGACGAGTATGCGCGAGAAGTCCTGGCCGCCATAGAAAACCATCTCGCCAAAGTGATGGCCACGCTTCAGAAAGGCCGCGAAAAGCTCGAGGCGAGGATCGGGGCCGAACAGGATCCTGAACCGATTATCCCGATGGGACGCGGGATCAGAAGGTAGCCGGGGAGCTTGAGAGTTCGAGGGTCCGGCAGTCGGATGCCGGCGCGCAAGGCTAGAACGCCGCGTCCGACCTGCTGCTTTCGACTTTCGGCTCTCCTATCGTGTACGAGGTGACTCAAATGCGTGCACTCATGGACAAGATATATGCCAAAGCTAGAGCCGCCACCAAGCGGATCACGCTGCCTGAGGCCGACGACGTGCGAACGGTCACGGCCGCAGATAGGATCGTTCGGGAAAGCCTGGCGGATGTTGTGCTGATAAGCCCGATTGATAAGATCGAGGCGGCAGTCATACAGTCGGGCGCGGACGTATCCGGGTGCCGCATCGAAGACCCCACGACTTCGCCCCTGCGCGAGCAGCTCGCGCGGCAGTTCTACGAACTGCGCAAGCACAAAGGCATCACGCCGGAGCAGGCATACGAGATTGTTGCGGATCCACTTTACTTCGGCTGTATGATGGTCTACGCCGGGCAGGCCGACGGCCAGGTGTCCGGAGCCACGCATTCCACCGCAGACACCGTTCGCCCCGCTCTGCAGATACTCAAGACGGCCCCCGACTGCAAACTTGTCTCCAGCTTCTTTGTGATGATTGTCCCGGATTGTCCGTACGGAGAAAACGGCCTTTTCATATACGCCGACTGCGGCCTGATAATCAACCCGGACCCGGATCAGCTCGCTGAGATCGCGATCCAGAGCGCGAAGACCATGCAGACCCTGCTGGAGTTCGAGCCGCGGGTGGCGATGCTTTCGTTTTCGACGAAGGGCAGCGGTAAGGACCCTATCGCGGACAAGGTGATTGAGGCGACCAGGATCGCCCGGGAACGCGCGCCGCATCTGCTTATCGACGGCGAACTGCAGGCCGATGCGGCCCTGGTCGATTGGATCGCCAAACGTAAGGCCCCCGACAGCCCGGTGGCCGGCAGGGCGAACATCCTAATCTTCCCCGATCTCAACGCGGGGAATATATGCTACAAACTCACCCAGAGGCTGGCGAAGGCGGAGGCCTACGGCCCGATCCTGCAGGGTTTGCGAAAGCCGGTCAACGACCTTTCACGCGGCTGCGACGTCAACGACATCGTCAACGTCACGGCCATCACGGCGGCACAAGCCGCAAGTTAGTCCGCGGTTGTCCGTATTGTCCGCTTTCAGCGCGCCACAGCGGCGGGTGATTGCGGAAAAATCGGCAGCCGGTGTTAGTGCGACAGAGGATAGATGAAAATTCTGGTTCTGAACAGCGGAAGCTCGTCACTGAAATACCAGTTGATCGACTCCGAGACTGAAAACGTTCTTGCCCGGGGTATCGCGGAGCGCATCGGCGTCAAGGGAGGCGGCGGAAAAATCTCTCACGAGTCGGTCGGCAGAGAGCCGGCATTCGTGGAGGTGGAGATGGCCGACCACGACCAGGCGATGGACCGCGTGTTCCGGCTCCTGACGGATCCCGAAAAGGGCGCCGTCGCAAGTGTCAAGGACATATCCGCGGTCGGGCATCGGGTGGTGCACGGTGGCGAGAAGTTCGTCGAGTCCACGATCGTGGACGAGGAGATGGTCGAGCAGCTCGACAG
>JBMFPI010000407.1:0-2757 GCA_049969195.1 Armatimonadota bacterium | reverse complement strand
CACGCCATCCTGGAGTGCGGAGTGCGGCTGACCAGCCTCAGAAGCGTGCACGATCTGGCGGCGTACGTACTCCATTCAGCCGTCACACAAACCGACGCCGAGGGCGGTGAACTGCTGCTTATGAACGAGGAAACGGGCGAGCTGGAATGCGAGGCCTTTCACGCCGCAACCAGCCACGGCGTTGGCGGAAACGCCCCGCCCGACTCCCGGATTCGCTCATATGCCAGATGGGTGATCAACACGGGACGCGAGTTCGTCGTGCGCACCGGGTCAAGATCGGAGACCCCGGAAGTCGATTTCAAGCAGGATTCGGCCGAACGAGACGACCGATCCGCGATGGCCGTGCCGCTGTTGTGGCAATCCTCGAGCGCGGACGCTGACAGCTCCGTCCTGGGTGTGCTGGTGATCTGGACTCGGCCGGAGGAGGAGTTCGGGCCGGACGCCCTGGACATTCTGCGCATATTCGCGGCGATCGCTGCGGCGGCAATCGTGAACCTTCAGCTCTACACCAATCTGCAGCGCTCTTTCCTGCGAACTCTTCAGAGCCTAGCCAACGGCCTGGACGCCCGCGACGAGTACACGCGAGGACATTCGGATAGGGTCAGCCAGGTTGCGTGCCTTATCGCAGAAGAACTCAACGTGCCCGAGGAAAACATCGATGCGCTGCGCAACGCCGCCCAGCTTCACGACATAGGTAAGATCGGTGTGCCCGACGCAATTCTGCGCAAGGCGGGCAAGCTCACCGCCGAGGAATGGGAGACAATGCGCCGACACCCGCTTGTGTCGGAGGAAATATGTCGCCCGCTGGGTCTGCCCAGCGAGGTTTTGTTCCTGATCAAGCATCATCACGAGCGCATAGACGGCAAAGGCTATCCTTCGGGCCTGTCGCCGCAGGAGCAGCCGCTGCTTCAGCGAATACTCGTCGTGGCCGACTCGTTCGACGCCATGCGCTCACGACGTCCGTACCGCGATAGAATGCCCGATGAGGAACTAGTGGGTGAGTTGAACAGGAGCGCCGGCAGAACTATGGACCCGACAGTGGTCGAGGCACTCAGGAGGATCATGGAGCGCGGCCTGCTTGCGCCCATCTACGAAGAGCACGACCGTATGGTCGAGAACGCCTCCCAACCCGTTCAGAACCGCAAAGCCGCCTGAGCAAGATACTTGCTGATCGTTCGACCCGTGCCGCGCTGACCGTTATGTTTTCTTCCCCGGTTTTAGGGCGCTTGCTGGAACCGCCCGCCTGCGGCTGCGTCAGATAAACATGTGCGGCGCGGCCAAGTCGGGTACGGCGCGAATTATGGGGGAGGATGAGGGTTATGAGAACAGCGTTGATAGCAGTGGCAGCGGCTCTGGCATGCCGAGCGGCGCTCGCCGCGCAAGATCCGGGCGCCATACCGGCGAAGCGGGTGGCGGTGATGGACCTAAAGGTGTCGGGCGACTATGCAGATCAGGTGCGCGACTGGCTGCCTGCTTTGATCGAGGACCAGCTCATAAAGCAGGGCTGGACCCTGGTCGTGAGAGGCGAGCGAATGCGGCATATTCAGGAGGAGCGGCATCTGGAGGGAATCAAACCCGAGACCAGGCTGCCCGACAATGAACTCCTCGGCGCGACTGCGTTCCTAGAGCTCAGCGCGCGTGTGCAGGTCAAGGACATTCAGGGCGTCATCGGATACAGAAACTTCACCATCGGCGACTACGCGCGGGCGTCGGTCGATATCAACGGGCAGATAGTAGACCCGGCTACGGGACTGTTGAAGTCGTCGGTTACCGTCGGCGGGAGCGCCAGCGGCCTGAAGACGGCCGCGGTAGTCACCATCGGCGGCGACTGGCGGATAGGCGCCGGCGGTTACAACCTGGCGGGGGTCCGCAAGTCGCTCGTGGGCAAGGCGGCCGACACCGCAGCGGCGCGCCTGATCGAGAAGCTCAAAGCCCTGTACCCCTCGATTCCCGGCCGGCCGGGCTCGGCTTCGGCCGGAAGCTCTGCAGGCGCCGACGCAGCATCATCCCCGCTGCAGCCCGCATCCACCACGCTCTCGGCTGCCCCTGCTGACTCGACAATCCTTATCGATCTTCCCAGTGCGAACTCGGCCAAGATCGGCGACCGATACGGCGTATATAGAGGCGACCAGCTCATAGCTGAGGTTGAGATAGTTCGCCTCGCCGGCAAACGAGCAGAGGCCAAAGTGATCTCTCAATCCAGCCCCATAGAAGCCTCCGACATCGCCCGCAAGATGCCTGTTGTCATTAGGGCCGAACAAGCGCGTTCCCTCGGCGGCGGGAAAAATCGCCTGTAGGAATAGCTCGGCGGCACAGGCTGTCGGGAGACAACGCAAGCCCGGCGCCTTCGACGAGTCGACGCTTCCCGGCCAGCCGATAGGATCGCCGAAAACGCGGTTATCGCAAGATCCCCAGCTTCCGGAGTGCCGCGAGTGCGAACTTATCCGCCTTGGTCTGCTTGAACCTGCCGTTTCGTCCCTCGATGTGATCCAGGTAATGGGAGAACTCGTGCAGGAAGATCGCCAGTATCAGGTCTTCCGGCGTGTCGAAGCGCACAGTCTCGAGCTTCTGGTAAACGACCTCCTCGCCTCGCTCGTTGCGCCGCTTATAGTACTCGGATGTTCTGAATTGAACCTCGACAGGGTAGCGGTTTTCGCGGTTGATCCGCAGCCGGATGAGTCTGTCAGAATCAGGGCAGGTAAGCTCACCCTCTCAGATGTCTCCATGAGGGCAGAAAAGGAGCATATAATAAGGTAC
>JBMFPI010000406.1:0-2767 GCA_049969195.1 Armatimonadota bacterium | reverse complement strand
ATCCCAGCGGGCTTGACGGCTCGGACACGTTCAGGATCACCGTCACGGCCGTTAACGACCCGCCGGTATTCACCGGCCTACCCGATCGCAGCATGAACGAGGACACGACCTGGGACAACGCGATCAACCTGTGGAGCTATGCGTCCGACGAGACGCCCGACGCCGATCTGGTGTTCACCATCACCGGCAACACCAGTCCCAACTGCGGGGTCTCCATCGACTCGAACCACTACATCGACATCAGCCCGGTCGCGAATTGGAACGGCTACAGCGACGTGACTATCCGCTGTACCGACACTGGCGGGCTGTGGGCAGAGGACACTTTCAGGATCACGGTGCTCACCGTTAACGACCCGCCCACGCTGGCCTACCTGCCTGACAAGCTCGTCGCCAAGAACTCCTCCATCAACAACGCAATCGACCTCTGGATCTACGCATACGACGAGGAAACAAGCGACTGGAACCTGGTCTACACCATCACCGGGAACACAAACCCGAACTGCGGTGTCTCCATCGATGCCGGGGACTACGTAGACATAAACCCGGTCGCGGGCTGGACGGGCTACAGCGACGTCACCATCCGCGCGACCGATGAGGGCGGCCTTTGGGCAGAGGATACGTTCCGGATAGTGTGCGCCGAGTTCTTTACGACGATCAGCCAGGCGCGTGCGCACGCCGACGGAACCTGGGTGGCCGTACAAGACAAGGTCGTCACGGGGTTGTTCCCCAGCTACTACTACATCGAGGAACCGAACAGGACCTCAGGCATTCGCGTTGCCGCAACCGACGTCTACGGTCCCGGCTATGCGGTTACCGTCGCCGGCACGCTCGGCACGAGCTACGCCGAGCGACAGATAGTGCCGTACTACAGGGAGTACACAGGCGAGGAAGTCTGGGTGCAGCCGCTCGGAATGACTAACCAGAACCTCGGCGGCAAGTCGCCCGATCCCTACACGCGGTCCGTGCCCGAGGACTCAGAGTTGTCTGAGGAGGCCCAGGGTCTCTATAACGTCGGCCTCCTTGTTCGGACAACTGGTCAGGTGATCCAGCACGCAAGCAGCGGACGGTACTACATCACAGACGGAAGCCGCACTGTGGATAACGCGACAGGCGTTCCGTCCGTGCTTGTCAATGGAGTACCGTCGGGGTATCAGCCGCCCGTAGGGTCTTACGTGACGATCACCGGCATCAGCGGGGCGAGCACGCTGAGCGGCTGGCCGCTGCGTGTTCTGCGGCCGCGCAGCGACAGCGACATCCGGATCGACAAGCTCAACGTAGCCTACATCTACTACTCAAACACCGCCGATGCTCAGAGCTTCAAGGACCTGCTCGACGCGTATAATCTGCCGACCGACCTGATATATATCAAGCGCTTGGAGTACGTTGATTGGTCAAAGTACCATGTGGTACTGATCGGCCAGGACACGGGCTCTTGGACGACGCCGGCCGACGTAAGCGCGGTCTTGAGCGCGAATACACCGATAGTCGGAATCGGCACCGGCGGAGCGCGGTTTATGGACGCGGTCACCAGCCCGGACCTATACCTGGGATGGCTGAATAGCTGGGTCGGCTCGAATGAGACGAACGCGTTCGTCTACGGGGGCAGCATCTACAGCTACCCGTACTATCTGGGAGTCTACCCGGGACAGTTGCTGAATCTCTACGCCTCGCCCGGCACGGGTATGGTGAGCCTGTACGATCCGACCGGTGCCACCAATCGCCTGCTTCGGGAGGACGATGATCAGAACCACTTCCCAGTGTCAAGCGAGCTCGGCCGGTTCTATCAGTGGGGCTTCTACGGCGCGCCGGACAAAATGACGGACGTCGGCAGGAAGCTCTTCGTGAACCTGGTGTTCAGCACGGTGAGGTGATGGCTGCCCGCCCAAGCTAAGGCTGAGCCCGGCAAGATACCTGACGGCCCGGGGCGTCCCGCCCCGGGCCGTCAGCACACGTATGCGCGTAGAAATCGCAAGACCGGAGCAAGGAGCCCCGGTCTTGTTGTTTGTGACTGGTGGGCCCGCTCGGATTCGAACCAAGAACCAATCGGTTATGAGCCGACCGCTCTGCCGTTGAGCTACGGGCCCTTTGTCGTCGCCAAAGTAATATTACCACTCACCCGGCGGGTTTGGCAACCTCCCCCGCGATCCGAGACCGTTCGTTTCTCGCGGGAATCACGTCATACTCAACTTGTCTCAGCATCCCGGCGCGGAATGGATGGAACCTGAATCGATTTCAGGATGACGGAGCCCTACGCGTTGCGCCTGCAAGACTGAACTGATGGCGACCGAGGGAACAGTGCGGTCTTGCGGGACTCTCATTCTAGCTCTTAGCGGAGCGAAGAACCTCTAGATTACGCGCAGACCCTTCGCTGCGCTCAGGATGACCGTCCTACGAAACGGAACATTCTCTCGGGAATGCGCGGTCGTCGCGATAAGCGCATTTTCAGGCTTCTCCCGCCTGGTTGAGAACCATCGTCGAACCGCCGAAAAGGATGGGTTTGCATTCTACCACGACAGCTACAAGCAGAACCCCCTCTCTCCTTGCGGGAGAGGGTCAGGGTGAGGGGTCAGATGCATCGCCATGCACACGATCATCCTCCGCTGCCCGACCGGGCTGGAGAGGCGCTCGAAAAGGGCCTATCGCGGCGATTTGAAGCGCCAGCCCCAGGACAACAGCCTCCCGAGGTGAAGGGGATCCTGTCCCGTCGGCAGTGGAAAGCTGAGAGAGCTGGTGGTTCGACTCCGACCGGTTCTGCTAGAATCGGTTG
>JBMFPI010000405.1:0-2773 GCA_049969195.1 Armatimonadota bacterium | reverse complement strand
GGTTCAAGATGCACTCGGCGAAGCTGTTCAGTTTTGAGGTCAGGTAGAACTTCGCGACCAGGCTCCCCATGCGCAGCCCCTCTCCGGCGCCGGGGCGCCGGGTCGGATGCTCAGGATGATCAGGAGGTTGCGAGAGGCGCGTTTTCGGCGATTGTCGCGGCGAGACAGTTCAGTTCTGAGAGATCCACGTCATGCCGAACTTGTTTCAGCATCCACGCCCCAAAAGGATGGATCCTGAATTGGGTTCAGGATGATGCAGTCGTGGGCGTGTTCGCCGGCAGGACGAAACTGATAGGATGATCCCGTCCTGTTGCCTCGTTCGCAAGGGCCGTGATACTATCTAGGTGCCCAGGAGGAACACGATGCACAACGCGATTCTGGCGCTGATAGCCGCATGTTGCGTGGTGACAGCGGCGGCGTCGCAGGCGCAGGGAGGAAGTACGGTGAAGGTTGTCAATACTCCACCGAGCCGGGGGAAGAATCCCTTCTATGTGGGCAATCGTGCCCCGCTTATGCCCAGGCCGCTCATAAAACTGCCCCCGGGCGCCGTCAAGCCGGACGGATGGCTTAAAAAACAGTTAGAACTGATGGCAGACGGCTTCACCGGCAGGCTCATGGAGCTCAGCGTGTTCTGCAAGGCCGAGAACAACGCGTGGCTTGATCCGAACGGCCGGGGTGAGCACGGGTGGGAGGAGGTTCCGTACTGGCTGAAGGGTCTCACCGCCCTGGGATACGTGCTCGGAGACAAGCGAATCATCGACGAGTCCCGGCGCTGGATCGATGGAATCCTTTCCAGCCAGCGCCCCGACGGCTACTTCGGGCCGCAGTCGAACCGTGACCACATGGACCTCTGGCCCAACATGTGCGCCCTGTACGCGCTGAGAACCTTCTACGAGGCGACTGGCGACAAGCGCGTATTGCCGTTTATGACCCGCTATTTCAAGTGGCAAACCACCGTCCCCTTCGAGCAGCTTCTCCCGGGTAGCTGGCAGAAAGTGCGCGGAGGCGACAACCTGGACTCGATCTACTGGCTCTACAATCGCACAGGCGAGAAATGGCTTCTGGAAGGGGCCAGGGTCAATCACGAGCGCACCGCAGACTGGACCGCCGGCATCGCTAGCTGGCATGGAGTCAACTTCGGCCAGTGCTTCCGCGAACCGGGCCAGTTCTATCAGCAGACCGGCGACATCAGATATCTCAAGGCCGTCGAGCGCAACTACGACACCATGTTCGGCATATACGGCCAGGTTCCCGGCGGCGGGTTCGGCGCTGACGAAAACGCCAGGGAAGGCTACACCGGTCCCAGACAGGGAACCGAGACCTGCACCTGGGCCGAGCTTATGTGGAGCCACGAAATGCTCGCCTCGATTACTGGCGATATCAAATGGCTGGACAGATGCGAGGAGGTAGCCTTCAACTCGCTGCCGGCCTCTATGACGCCCGACCTTAAAGGCCTGCACTACCTCACCTGCCCGAACCAGGTCCAGCTCGACCAGGCGGACAAGTCACCGATGATCCAGAACGGCGGTAACATGTTCGCCTACGACCCTTACGGGTTCCGCTGCTGCCAGCACAATGTCGGGTTCGCCTGGCCGTATTTCACGGAGCATCTCTGGATGGCGACTACGGACAAAGGACTCGCGGCAGCAATGTATGCCCCATGCTCGGTCAGCGCACAGGTTGGCGACGGAACAGTGGTGAAAATCACCGAGACCACCGACTACCCGTTCAAGAACGTGGTCTCGTTTCGCATTTCAACCCCAAAGCCTGTGAGGTTTCCACTTTGTCTTCGGATACCTGGGTGGTGTGAGAGGCCGGGGTTGAGTCTCAACGGTAAAACACTGAAAGGCGGTGGACCAGCGGGCAAGTGGATGCTCATAGACCGGACCTGGACGGACGGCGACAGCCTGGAGCTTGTCCTGCCCATGGACCTCAAAGTTAGACGATGGGAAAACAACCGCAATACCGCCTCTATCTACCGCGGTCCGTTGATCTACTCGCTGAAGATCGGCGAACGTTGGCAGCGATGCGGGTTCTCGGAGAATTGGCCGGCGTACGAAGTGTTCCCGACAACACCGTGGAACTACGGACTTGTGCTCGACCCTCACGAGCCCGAGGCTTCGTTCCGGGTAGAAGAGTCAGCCGGGCCGGGCTATCGACAGCCGTTCACGCCCGATGACGCACCCGTGGTGATCCGCGCGAAAGGAAAACGAATCCCGCAGTGGAAGCTCGAAGCTAACGGTTTGATCGGAGAGGTAAAGCCTAGTCCGGTGAAGTCGGATGAGCCCATTGAAGAGATTACCCTGATCCCGATGGGCTGCGCCAGACTGCGGGTCACGGCGTTTCCGGTCATCGGCGATGGACCGGACGCCAAGGTTTGGGAGGAACCGTAACCAAACCCCTCGACGTGCAAGCCAAGATGTCCGTCGATTCTGCCAAGTGCGCGAGTAAACCGGACTCCGGGTGTGTCGCGGCTCCTGCGAAACCGTCGACCAATTCTGGCGGGCGCTTGCGACAAGCGCGTCTTCGACGACTAACCCGCTCAGGTGACGGGCGTGGAATCGCCGAAAACCTGGATTCCGGGTAAACGATACAGCCGGGAAGCCGTTATCTGCCGGCGGGCTCGGGGGCACGAGTCCGGCAGGAACCAGATATCCAGAGACCTGGTGGGAACCATATGCGGGAAATGGCTGGAACGAGCTCGACCCGGTTTCGAGTCGGGGCGTTCGTCGCGATTGTGATGCTTGGGCTCGTGGTTAAGCTGCCATTTGCT
>JBMFPI010000404.1:0-2798 GCA_049969195.1 Armatimonadota bacterium | reverse complement strand
CTCCACGCACTCAGCAATGGAGACAGTATGAACCAGCAGCAAACACCTCGCAAGGTGCGGATGGTTTGACGGTTACTCTGTTTCCGTGCCTGTATGAAAGGTTCGGCTATATCTGCGGGGGAAGCTTCTCGGTGTCGGCGGACGAGACCGGGGCTCGCCTTTTCATCATCATGAACGGGGCGTTTGCGGAGTGGAAACCAGACGGCGGCGACGTGTTCGGCGACCCATCCGTCATCGTCCTGCACATACCGGAATCGGAAAGGCCCTGACAGCAGACTGGTGCGATAGAACGCAAACTAAGTCTTCTCGGCTACTCAACTTCCCGCAGCCCGACGGAGCAATCGCCGAAAACGCGCCTGTCCCAACAGCCTAGTCAAACGGCCGAAACTGCTTTTCAGCTCGGCAGGCCCGACGAGCTATCCGGGACCACGTTCACCCCTATGTACTTCACTTCCAGCGGGGCGAGTTCGATTTCCGGGCCGGAGCCGGTCGCAAACGAACCCAGCGGGACGGCGCGCTCCAGGTTGGACCAATCGGTCAGTTCGTGCTTCTTATCGGCGTCGAGCTCCAGCTCAGGTTCGTCGAGCGGCACCTTGACCTTGCGCATCTCCCGGGTCGGATTGACGAGCACTATGAAGCCGGACCCGTCGATTATGTGACCCTCACCGTCTACGTTCTGCCCGTCAGGAAAACCGAGCACGTGCTGATATACGTCGAAGTATCGCTCGAAGCGCTTTCGAAACGCGAAGAGCTTTTTCAGAAAGTCGATCAGCTCGCGCGGAGCATGCTTTAGATCGAACCCGCCCCCGGCCTGCGCAAGGCCGTTGCCGATCATGCTCATTTCCGCGTGAATCAGCTCTTCCATCGAGCGATCAGACAGATCGCTCGAGCTGGCGTCATGCCAGTTGATACCGTACCAGCTTCCCCAGATGGCCTTATACGGGTGCTCGAAGGTCATCTGATAGAGCTGCTGCCGCTGAATGAGTTCCGACTGCACTGTCGGGAACGAATACGTGTCCGATATCTGCTCCTGATCCAGCCAGTGCAGGCGATGGTTGTCGAACGGGATTGAGAAGCAGACAAATATGAGATCCGGACGGGCTTCATGCGCTGCGTCGCACAGCTCGGCGAGCCGCTTCCAGGCTCGCACCTGAAGCTCCTCCTGGTCGCGGTGGTCGTGGTTGGTAGCCCGGCATTCGGGAATCTCCCAATCGTTGCCGTCCCAGTAAATTACCCGCGCGTTCATGTCGGTCGCCAGCGCGACGAAGCGCTCTTTCACATAATGGAAATAGTCCGTCATTATGCAGAGCGCAGTCGCCCCTGACTTGCCCGATACTTTTCCCGGAACCAGCCATTCCGGGTGCTCGTCCTCCAGCTTCGACTTCCAGTAGCTCGCGCTGAACGGGTTTACCCAATAGGTCATATCGAGCCCGGCCGCCTTCGCACGGCTGGTAATCTCCGATATGCCGTTCGGGAATTTGGCTGAATCCACCTTGAGCGGATAATCCGCCTCCCACCCGAGATCAAGGTGAAGGATGTCGTAGAAGCCTGCCTCGCGTATGTAGTCTATGTATTCAAGAAGGAAGTCGCGGTCGTAGTTCCCCAGGAGCGGCTTGTTGCCGGGAAGCGTGATCATCCACGTGCTCCACGACACCGGCAGCCTCTTTTCGGCTACAGCGCACCAGTTTCGAATCAGGTATTGATTGTATCTGTTGAATCCGATCTCCGGCGGGCCCGAGTAGGCCCCGATAACGGCCGGACCTGTCGTCACCCCTTCGGTTAGGTGTGCAAACTCGCGCTGCCGCATCAGAAGCCCCTTCGGACGATGGTAGACCTCGCTGCCCGTCAGTGACTGCATAAAGAAATACAGGCCCTCGCCGTAGCCCCAGAAACTCACTACGGCCCGCGCCAGGTCTCCGAACTCGAATCTCTTGTTCGGCTCGCTCGTGTCACACTTATCGGGCTCCGAGTGCACACGGTCCTCGTGGTTGCGATAATGGTGTGGGTAACGGCTTCGCGGGATAACCCCTTCCACCATCTCCTTCAGCTTCATCTTCTCGACGGTGATCGAGCGGATCACCCAACCATCCAGGTTGCTGGGGTGGACGGTCACCCATTTCTTGATGAAATCCGCGCGCGCGTCAGCCTCGTAGAAGACCGAAACACGCAGGGGTGCGCCGTCCAGATCGGCCTGCAGCTCTGCCTCAGCCATGCGGCGCGACGCGTCCCAGGTGTGCAAGCGGTAGCCCGTGCAGGTGAAATCCCCGGAATCGAGCACGACGCGCCGCTCCCCGTGAGTCATCTCTATCTCGAACTCGGATATGCTTTGGTCAAGGTATTCTTCGGCATGCGAGTTGTTGACGAGACTGGTCGTGCTCAGACGGCCGGAGGTCGAGTACACGCGCCGTGTGAGCCAGTTGTTCCCTATCTCCAAAACGAACCCGCCGGGAATCTCCTGTGCGAATCCGGTTGCCAAGTCGGTGCCGGCTATAACCAATTGACTACATTCCTCCGATGTTACCGGGGTTACTCGAGGTTGCTGCGATACAAGGTGAACTCAGAGTTTTCGGCGACTCTCCCACCCGGCTGAGGGGCCTCGAACCGCCGAAAACGCGCCTATCGCAACGGCCTTGGTTTAATCATTTTACCTCTTGGCTCCCGCGCCCCTGATGTCCTTCTCCGATTATTGCGCCCCCCCCGGTGGGTGAGGTTTTTCTTGCGGGCTGGCTGCCGGTCCGGATTGCGGAGGCGCGGCCTCTCCAGAGGGGATCGATAAGCCCGGCATTCCAGCGGGCCCA
>JBMFPI010000403.1:0-2802 GCA_049969195.1 Armatimonadota bacterium | reverse complement strand
TCCACGCACTCAGCAATGGAGACAGTATGAACCAGCAGCAAACACCTCGCAAGGTGCGGAT
Source organism: Armatimonadota bacterium (assembly GCA_049969195.1). Classification (GTDB taxonomy): domain Bacteria; phylum Armatimonadota; class UBA5829; order UBA5829; family UBA5829; genus CALJES01. The sequence continues at coordinate 2,741 of JBMFPI010000403.1, read as the reverse complement.
GGTTTGACGGTTACGGATGACGGGTAGCTGGGTCTCTGTGCCTACAAGACTGGACCGATACCTTAGCCCCATCGCACTTGACTTTTGCGCGGATTCCTGCACAATATATCCGGGGCCGGCTGGTTCCGGCTTCGCAGCTCCGACTTCGAACTTCGAACGGGAGGAACAGGCGTGGCAAAGAAGATCAACGTTGGAATGGTCGGTGCAGCATTCATGGGCAAAGCGCACAGTGTCGGGTATCGCGACGTAGCGTTTGCGTTTCCAGACGTGAAGGCTGTGCCGGTGATGAAGGAAATAGCGGCTATCACGCAGGCCGAAGCGGATGCGGCCCGCGCGGTCCTGGGATGGGAGCGCGCAAGCGAGGGCTGGGAGAAGGTGGTTGCCGCCAAGGACATCGACCTGATCGACATCTGCACCGGCAACAGCACTCATAAGGAGATCGCCGTGGCGGCGGCACAGGCGGGCAAGCACGTGTTCTGCGAGAAACCGCTGGCGATGAGCGTCGCCGAGTGCAAGGAAATGGTCAAGGCGGTCGAGAAGGCTGGCGTCGTCCACATGGTAAATTTCAACTACCGCCGGGTTCCCGCGGTGGAACTTGCCAGACAGATGATCGAGAAGGGCGCAATCGGCACGCCCTACCATTGGCGGGCTGTATATCTCCAGGACTGGATTATGGATCCCAATTTCCCTCTGGTGTGGCGCCTGAAAAAGGAACTGGCTGGCTCCGGCGCGCACGGCGACCTGAACGCCCACATAATCGATCTGGCGCGCTATCTCGTCGGCGAAATCGAGTCAGTCTGCGGGCTCATGAAGACATTCATCAAGAAGCGGCCCGAACTTGCCGCTACGACGGGCGGTCTGGGAGCCAAAGCCTCCACGCAGATGGGCGAGGTAACCGTGGACGACGCTACCCTGTTCCTGGCGAAGTTCTCAAACGGAGCGGTCGGCACGTTCGAGGCAACGCGATTCGCAGGCGGCAACCGCAACGGCAACCGCTTCGAGATCAACGGCAGCAACGGCTCCATTCGGTTCAACCTGGAACGGCTCAACGAACTTGAGTACTACAACGCCAAAGACAGGGCCGGGCAGCAGGGCTGGAAGACGATACTTGTAACGGACGGCGTCCACCCGTTCATGAAAGGTTGGTGGCCGGCCGGCCATATTATCGGCTGGCAGCACACGTTCGTGCACCAGATCTACACGCTTATGAACGGCATCGCCGCCAGGAAGAGTCCTGCTCCCAACTTCTACGACGGCCTAAAGTGCCAGATGGTGCTCGAAGCGGTCGAGAAGTCGGCCGAGACCGAGCAGTGGGTCAAGGTCGAGGAGTAAGACAGCTCAGCCTTGCGCAATAGTCACGTCGGGCGGCATAAGGATATCGGCCCGTCTCAGTCCAAGCCATCGGGCGTATCAGTTCGGCCTTGCGGGTGGGAACGCCCGGGGTCATCCTGAACCGGATTCAGGATCCATCCCTTCGGCGCAGGCGTGCTGAGACAACTTCGGCGTGACGTGAACCCCACGGAACTGAGCTGAAGACTATTCAGCTCCGTAGGAACTTCGTTTTGAGCGCAGCGAGGCATGTCCGCGTGAAGCGGAGATTCTTCGCTGCGCTCAGAATAATGATAGTTGTATCCTATGGGAACGATTGGTGTAACGAACCGGGCAAACCTGCACGAAGCTGAGTTCCTGCAGGGCAATCGGCTCCCCGGCCGTGTCGGCGGCAAGCCGGCCGGACACCGAGGCCAGGGTAACACGGCCCGGTCCATCCGGAAATAGAACTCCATTTCTACTCACCTTAGACGGTGAGGGCTAGACACCTCGAGGCTCGGCCTTCTATCGAGGTTTTTGCGATCGCGCGCAAACCCGGCAGCCTCGGAATTCGACACTCCACAACTGATCGGGAGAATCGCCGAAAACGCCCCTGTCGCGTGAACCTGGGCTTGCTAGCGGGTATTGACGGATTCTTCGGTCAAGTGTATAATCAAAATGCGCATTTGCGGGCGATTGGCTCAGAGGGAGAGCGCTTCGTTCACACCGAAGAGGTCACTGGTTCGAATCCAGTATCGCCCACCAGTCGCCTGTGGAGTATCCGGCGCGCGGGTCGCTCTGGGCCGCCGGCTTATGTGCGGGAGTAGTTCAGTGGTAGAGCGTCAGCTTCCCAAGCTGAATGTCGCGGGTTCGAATCCCGTCTCCCGCTCCAGTTTGTGCCTCGGCCTTCGGTTGTTGGACCGTGCCGAGGAGTTCGAGGCGACGTAGCCAAGTGGCTAAGGCAGCGGTCTGCAAAACCGCTATCACCGGTTCAATTCCGGTCGTCGCCTCCAAAGAATAGGCCGGTTTCACGCTCAAAAGGAGTTGAAATCGGCCTTTCCCATAACTGGCTCACGGACTGACCGGGCGTCCTGCAACTATTTCTGCAACTATTTGACTCAGGAATACTGCTTACAACAGAGGCAGATGGAGCCATACTCATTAGACGCGAGGGCCGGACGTTGCAGCCCGGCCCTTGCTGTTGAGTCACGTTGTGCGATTGGTACTACACTGTCCTTCGCCTCAGCGCAACTCCTCCCAGACCGGCAAGCCCGCACGCGAGCACGAGAAGAGAGGAGGGTTCGGGCACGGGCGTCAGCAGGACTGCGCCGCTGTATGGGTATGCCGGGTTCTCGCCACCTCCGACAATCTGCCCAAGGTCGTTGATGCTGAAGGCGACGTATAGTGTCCAGCCCGAAGCAGGATCGATCATG
>JBMFPI010000402.1:0-2804 GCA_049969195.1 Armatimonadota bacterium | reverse complement strand
CAACCCCAGCCGCCACCGCCACTCGACCAAGCCGGGCTGTCGTAGCGTCTGTCAAGGCAGGGGCGGTTTGACGCTTACGCCCGCAGCATACCAAAGCTCAGCTCCCGGACGGGGGCCTGGGGCTCACGGTCGGCATATTCGGCATAGGCCTCGGCATCATCGGCGGCGAGGATGGCGCAGCGGAAGGAGGCGGCGGCAGATTGGGCAGTTGGACGGGTTGCTGCGCCGGGGTCTGCCGGGACTGAGTTGCCGGCTTCTCCACCGGCTGCGGGCGCGGCGAGATGAACGGGAAGTCACCGATGACGCGCGGCCCCGTCTTTGCAGGACGCTTCTTCTGACCTATGACCTTCGGGAGACGGTATATATTGAAAGTGCGGACCCATTCCTGAGGGGTATACTCGCCCTTCGACATCGGCTCGGGCAGCTCGCAGTTGTAGATCTTGCCGTCGTTGTCCGCGTAGGCAAACCGAAGGAACACCAAGCCGTTTTTCTTGATCCTCTTGACCGGGCCCTCGAGCGCAAGCTGATCGAAGGTGACCGGTGAGGATATCGCCGGCCCCGTCGCTGGCACTTTCGGGGCGGCGGTCGTCGCGCTCGGAGGAGGCGCGTTGACGTCGGTCTGACTGCTGCTGCAGCCAACTATACACGCCGCGGCCGCAGCAACCGCGCCCCACAAAATGAGATTCACGATCCAACCGCGCTCAGGGAGCATCGGCATTCCCCCTTCAAATGTTGAGAGCCGCAATAGATTGCGCTTGTTCCAGTCTACACCCAAGTAGCCAGGCTATTCTGCGACAGGGGCATTTTCGGCGATTCTCGCGCTTCAATTGAGGAGCGACTAATCGCCCAAAGTGCCAGGTTTGCGTTCTGTCGTAACAACGCCATTATACCCGGTTGGCGCCCGGCACACAATGGCAAGGGTATGATCCCCCGTGTGGGTCCTGTAAACGGACCAGAACGGTTGTTCAACGGGCACGGTCATGTTCGAACCACGTCATGCTGAATCTGTTTCAGCATCCTGGCGCTGAAGGTAGCGATCCTGAGTCAAGTTCAGGATGACGGCGTCTCGGACGTTTGCGCCCGTTAAACTGAACTGATGCCCGCGCAATACCCACGTTGACACCCCTGCGCCCTTTTGATAGACTGGCCCTGGTCGGCGGCGGTTCCTGGGGGAGTGGCGGAACGGCAGACGCAGAGGACTTAAAATCCTCCGGGGGCGACCCCGTGTGGGTTCAAGTCCCACCTCCCCCACCACTTCTTGCTGCCCGCGCACCAGATTCTTCCCCTCACAAAGTTCGGGGGCATAATGCCCTGGACCATCCTCAAACCACTCCGCCCATCAGCTCTATGCGGCAAGACGGTTCAGTTCCGCGGGAATGACGTCATGCTGAACTTGTTTCGGCATCCAGGCGACGCAGGCATATATCCTGAATCAAGTTCAGGATGAGGGGGTCACGGGCGTTTGCGCTTGCTAGACTGAACTGATACCCTGCGCCATCTATCCGATTTGCCCCGGCGTGTTCCGAAGCGGCAGGGATTCGTGGGATGAATGAATAACAAATGTAACCGGGAAGCGCTATGAGCTATATTGGGCTTGACGTTGGAACCACCGGCTGCAAGGCGGTCGCGTTCGATTCGAACGGGCAACAGCTATCCTCAGCCTACCGCGAGTACCCTGTCATCTCGCCGCAGGACGGCTGGGCTGAGCTCGACTCCGCGCAGGTATGCCGTGGGTGCCTGGAGGTAATCAGGGAGACTGCCGCGCACTGCAGCGGCGATCCGGTTCGCGGGATCGGGATCTCAAGCCAGGGAGAGGCGTTCACGCCGGTCGGACCTGACGGAGAGTTCCTGGGCAACGCGATGGTCTCGTCGGACATACGGGCGGCATCCATTGCGGACACCTGGAGCCGAGAGTTCGGACGAGAAAAGCTCTACGAGATCACAGGCCACACCGCCCACCCGATGTTCACCGTTTTTAAGCTGCTCTGGGTGCGCGAACACCAGCCGGATGTATGGCGCAGGGCAAAAACCTTCCATTGTTTCGAAGACCTGATCCACACGCAGCTTGGGGTTGAGCCGGCGATGAGCTGGCCTCTCGCCGGGCGCACGATGATGTTCGACGTCCGCAAGCACGATTGGGACGAGTCGATTCTCGATGCAGTTGGTCTGGAACGTTCGCGTCTGCCCCGCACCTTGCCGTCGGGCGCAATCGTCGGCGTGGTTCCCAGCACGGTCTGTCGGGACCTGCAGCTAGCCGACGGGGCCATCGTCGTGGCTGGGGGCCACGACCAGCCGTGCGGAGCGCTCGGGGCCGGCGTAACCGAGCCGGGGGTAGCCGTCTACGGAACGGGCACTGTCGAATGCATAACCCCGGCTTTTCCGCATCCCGTGTTCAGCTCGGAGCTGTTCGCCAACAACCTGTGCACCTATGATTTCACGATTCCGGGTATGTACACAACCGTCGCATTCAGCCTCACGGGCGGGAACCTACTGAAGTGGTTCCGGGATGAGTTCGGGCAGCCGGAGTTGGAAGAGGCCAGGCGTACGGGCAAGAACGCCTACACTCTCCTGATTGAGCATATGGCCGGGGAGCCGACCTCACTGATGGTTCTGCCGTATTTTACGCCGTCGGGCACGCCCTATTTCGACACGCGGACAAGAGGTGCAATCCTTGGCCTTCGTCTGACGAGCACGCGGGGCCAGATACTTCGGGCGCTTCTCGAGGGAGTAGCATTCGAAATGCGGCTGAACCTGAACATTCTGGACAAGTCCGGCGTTCCCGTGAAGGAGCTGATGGCAATCGG
>JBMFPI010000401.1:0-2821 GCA_049969195.1 Armatimonadota bacterium | reverse complement strand
CGACTCGCTGCTGCCGTGGAGCGAGTCAGTCAAGTCGGCCATGTAATCCCATCCTACACTGCCGCTCGACCAAGTCGGGCTGTCGTAGCTTCCGTCAAGGTGGGGGCGGTTTGACGCTTACGGGAAAGCAAAGACAATCGGGTGTCTCACATACACGGCATACCATTCCGATTACTCCGGACTGGTCTTTGAGTCCAGATGGCCTTCGGCGTAGGCAGAGAAACCAGCTTTACATTAAGTGGGAATAGTTTCGTGCTGGTCGTGCTACCTCAGCGCGGCGAATCATCTCCGCGCTCTTCCGAGATACGTAGCTTCGCTGTGCACAGAGCTGTCGCGACAGGCGCGTGATCGGCGATTGTCCGGCGTACCCGAGGAGCGTCGTATCGCCGAAAACGCTCAATCTGTACGCTGAGGGAATGGCTTCATCCGACCACCTCGCAAGAACGCACGGGGCTGGATTCCCGCAGCACTCTGATCCCCTCTCCATTCACGGGAGAGGGCAGGGGTGAGGGTCAAATGCGCCGGGTCTCAGCTTTGTATGCTGCGGGAACTCTAACATGTGGAACCGACGGGGAGCAAGTCCGGGCAGCCGTTCCGCAGCATACTGACTTGTTTCAGCATCCAGGCACCGAATGCATGGATCCTGAATCGGGTTCGGGATGACGGGGCCTTGGGCATTTGCGACCGCAGGACTGAACTAATACCCGTCTCCCAACGCCGTTGCACATCGATGGCTGCGGTGCTATACTTAAGTAAACCTAGTGCGCCGGGCGTGCCGCGCACCGGAGACCGTCGGACGAGTAGAGTTGAACTTCCTACAGGCTTGGCAGAAGGATCTCGCTAACGTCGGATGGACGATCCTGTTGTCCACGGTCCTGGACATTTTCCTCGTGGCCGCAGTCCTTTACTGGCTCATCATGCTGTCCAAGCGGACCCGCGCCTGGAAGATCATCTGGGGCCTGCTGACTTTTCTTCTGCTCGTGTTTCTGACGGAAAGGCTGCAGCTTCATACCCTCAACTACCTGCTGCGGTCGTTCCTGCCCCTGGGGCCAGTCGCAATCGTTATCCTTTTTTACCCTGAACTCCGGCATGCGCTGGAGAACATGGGACAGCTGGCCGGATGGGGAACGCGGTTCGCACTGCTTGAGAGGGAAGACACGTCCAGTTTGATACCTGTAGTAGTCAGGGCGGCCTGCCGGATGTCGGAAAGACAGATCGGTGCACTCATTGTGATCATGCGAGAGGACGGCCTGGACGACATCGCCGCAACTGGCACCCGGTTGGACGCAGCCGTAAGCGAGGAACTTCTCCTGTCGATTTTCACACCGGGCGGTCCGCTGCACGACGGCGCCGTGCTCATCCGTGGCAACCGCGTGGTCGCAGCCGGGTGCATTCTGCCGCTCTCAGAGAGCACCCAGGTAGGGCACATGATTCACACGAGGCATAAGGCCGCCCTCGGCGTCGCCGAGGAAAGCGACGCGGCAGTCGTGGTCGTGTCGGAGGAGACCGGCACGATTTCGTTGGCCCTAGATGGCAAGCTACACCGTGGGCTCAACGAGGAGTCGCTCACGCGGTGGCTCAAGAACATATCGGGAATCTCGGAGGAGCGCCCGGAGCGCTCGCGGTTCGCAAGAAAAGTCGGCGGCACCCTGCGCAAAGCGGGATTGAGACGCTGATGATCACGCAAAACCTATTCTACAAGCTGCTGGCACTGGTGATCGCAATTTTTCTGTGGGTGTACGTGAACTCGGAGCGCAACCCGCAGTCGAGAAAGGTTTTCAGCGTGCCTGTCGAGGTGCGAAACGCGGCCAGAGGGTACACGGTTGAGCCGGTGCCGGCAGAGGTTAGCGTTGCAATTGAGGGACCGAAATCGGCCGTGGACACGGTGCGGCGCGAGGACGCGTCGGCCTGGGTGGATCTGCGTGAGCTCAAGTCCGGCGCTAGCGTGGTTACGGGCAAGTTTAAAGTCAACGCCTGGGTAGCGGGCGCAACGGAGAACCAGCTTTCCGTTAAGGTAAGCCCGCGGTCGGTTACCGTGCGCGCCGAAGCCATCAGGTCGAAGAGGCTCCCAGTAGAAGTGAAACTGCTGACATCTCCTCCTCTGGGATATGCATACACGGAGCCGAGTCTACAGCCGGCCAGCGTCGGCGTGTCCGGTAGAGCCAGCGCGGTTGCGCGCGTCAAGCGCGTCATTCTTCCCGTCGCGGGCGATGCCTCCGGTAAGCCCATTGACGGATACTTCGAGGTCACCCCAACCGACGCAGCCGGCAACAGGGTGGATGGGGTTATGCTCGACGTGGATAAGGGCGTCCATCTCAGGCTGGGCGTAGTAGAGGTGCCGGCTACTAAGGCGGTCGTGGTAAGCGAGAACATAGTCGGCAGACCGAAGTTCCCCGCTTCAATACTCAAAGTTTCCGTGGTACCGCCCTCAGTCACGCTCGAAGGCAAGCCGAAGATCCTGATGGGAATAAGCACCATCGAGACGGAGGAGATTTCTGTGGAAAACGCGACGGACAGCGTGACCCGGGAGGTTGCGCTGCGCGTTCCGCCGGGTGTGAGGGTAGTCGGCCCGCCGAAAGTGCGGGTAAGCGTGATCATCGGAACCAGGGAGTAGTCGTTGAAAAAGCTATTCGGCACGGATGGCGTTAGGGGACTTGCAAACGCTGAGCTTTCGCCACTTATCGCACTCAAGCTCGGAACGACGGCCGCGCACGTCTTGATTGAGGATCCGTCTTCAGCGCCGGAGCGAGGAGCGGCTCCTGCGTACGGCCGCACTCGTGGCCGGGCTACGATGCTGATCGGAAGGGACCCCCGCATTTCA
>JBMFPI010000400.1:0-2841 GCA_049969195.1 Armatimonadota bacterium | reverse complement strand
ACCGCCTTAACTCTGGCCAGCAGCTCCCTGGGCGAAAACGGCTTGGTGACGTAGTCGTCCGCGCCGATCTCGAGGCCGAGCACCCGGTCTACCTCGTCCACGCGCGCGCTCAGCATAATGAGCGGAACGTTGGAGACCTTACGAATCTCCTTGCACACGTCGAGCCCATCTACGCCCGGCAGCATTAGGTCGAGTATGACGATGTCCGGCTTCTCGTTCTTAACCATCTCGACGCCCTGGTTTCCATCACCAGTGCAGATGACTTGGTAGCCCGCCCTCTCGAAGTAAAGGGTGACGAGTTCACAGACGTTCTCCTCGTCATCGATAACGAGAACCTTAGGCCCTCTTGTTCCGGGCTCTTCTTTCTTCAGCACGTTCTCTACTTCCATAGTTGATAACTACCTCGGCCTGACTAATAAATATATGGATTCCTGTCTCCTGACTGGAGGCAACACTTATTATAATCGGTCTTACCTGCCATGTCAATAGTGGGACACGAAGGCTGGTCAAAAAGTCCGTCTCACCACACAATAGAACCGAGAACAGCGTTAAATATGCGTCTTCTAAGGTGTAGAAACTCCGTTCCCTCGCCCTCGCGGCACACGCGGTTCGTGAGCAGGATAGCGAACAGGTCGTACTCCGGATCGATAACTACGGCGGTCCCGGTAAACCCCGAATGCGCAATCGCTCTTCTCGACGCCAAATCTCCGGCGCACAGCATATCGTTGGGATAAGTGAACCAGCCAATGGTCTGGCCGCCAAGGCTTTCGGGAATCGCGTTGGCAAACATCTTCGCGACGGACGTAGGGCTGAAAACACGCGCCTGCGAGGTCGAAGGTGCCTCCGACCTTGTGCTGACCCTCCCACCCGGGCATGCGGCAGGAAGGATCGCCCGGCAAAACTTGGCTAGATCGCTCGCAGTGGAAAAAAGTCCGGCGTTGCCCGAGACCCCACCGAGAGCGTAGGCGTTGCCGTCGTGAACCTCACCGACAAGCTTGCGCTTGCGCATCGGACAGTGATCCGTTGCGGCAATCGGTCTTCCCGGAGGCGAGTCCGGGTTAAACGAGGTGCTCGACATCCCCAGCGGCTCGAAAATGCGCTTGCGGGCGAACTCGTCCAGCCGTTCGCCGACGACCGCTTCCAAGATGAGCGAGAGCATAATGTAGCCCAGACAACTGTAGGCATAATGCGTCCCCGGCTCGTGGTCCAGAGGAATCATAAGAAGCTCGTCAATAACCTCGTCCCGGCTCTGTCCTCTGGAATACATATCCTTCCAGGGAGGGAGACCGGATGTGTGGGTCAGCAGATGGCGAACGGTGACGTTCTTAAGGTGGGGCAGGCTTCTTCCAGGGAAGAAATCCGTGACCGGCTCGCCAAGATGCACCCGGCCCTCCTGGCATAGGATCAGCATAGACGACGCCATAGCCACCGGCTTCGTCACCGAGGCCAAATCGTAGATAGTGTTCTCATCAACCGCCGTTGTCTGCTCGAAGTCCGTATGTCCGGCCGAGCACACCAGAGCAGTACGCCCCGCACGTTCGACCCACAACACGCCGCCGGGATACAACCCTCTTTCCACGCCTTCCTGGAGCCTGGCGGCGGCGCAGGCCAGCCCGGCCGAGTCCATTCCAGCCGCATTCGGGTCAATTCTCATCGATTGCCTCCTGAACTGTGTACGCGAACATCGGCGGGATCAGTTCCGAACCGATCAGGCACGAAAACTCTTGGCTCTCCCTCGAATAATACCACGCCTCGCGCGTCGCCCCAAGCCAATCTAATAACCAGCAGGCTGTTGCCATAGGCGCGTTTTATCGCATTGACCTCAATGACGGGGCATCATTCAGTCTTGTATGCGCAAATGCGCGAGATCCCGTCGTCCTGAACTCGATTCAGGATCTTTCCCTTGGGCGCGTAGATGCTGAAACGGGTTCAGTATCGCGCGGTTCCCGCGGAACTGAATTGTGTCGACAAGTTCTCGTACCTTGCCGATGATCAAAGGCTGTGATAGCATGCATTGAATCCAGGCACACGGGACTCAACTTTGCCCATTGTTGCGCACTTTCCGGACTGGGCTCACGCGCTGAGGCTCCTCGTAGCATTCCTGCTAACTGCGGGCCTGGGCATTCACGCCTATTACCGGCACAAGCAGGAGTCGGTCGAGCTAGTCTCGCCTCGCAAGTGGATGTACTGGATCTACGCGATGGTGTTTGCCGCCGCCAGCACCGCGAACTTCGCCCAACTGTGCGTAACGATTGTCTTCCGCAACTACGAGAAAGCCTCATTCCACCTGGGCTACCTGACACTGCTGCTGATGCTTTCCTATGCGGCGTTGCTTGCCGGGGCGAGGCATCGGGTGTTCGAGTGAGAGCCCGAAAGCCCCATCACGGACAGTGTTGGGTTTTCTGGGGACGTCATCCTGAGCGTAGCGAAGGACCTCCGCGTGAGGCCGGCATTCTTAGCTCCGGTGACAATGATAGTCCCCCAAGACTGAGCTGATACCCGACACTGACTGCCGCTCCCGCCGCCGAACGTTCGCGACTCAGCGGAACGTAGCAATGATCCAGCTCGTTGAATGAACTGCGCGCGTTAAGGGCGGTTGTTGCTATAGAGCGCAAACCCAGCGTACTCCACGATTCGCCGTTCCTCAACCGAGCGCAAGAATCGCTGAAAAGCGGTTATCGCGACAGCTCGGCATTAAGCCGACGCACACTCTCTTGAAACTCGCTTCGACCAGGTGCGCTCGCAGGCTTTCGGATGGCCGGGCCTATAGTGGATAAGACGAGCAAGGAGCCTGTCCCAGCCATAGTGGAAAGTTGACTGGTGGCTCGTCTATTCTATGCC
>JBMFPI010000399.1:0-2845 GCA_049969195.1 Armatimonadota bacterium | reverse complement strand
GGTGATCAAAGCGAGCCCGAAGCCGGTTAACCGCGACTCGATATCCGCTGTAAGCAACGAGGCAAGCGTCTCCCCGGCACCTGCCGGATCCGCCGCCTCACCTTGTTTCTTGAGCTGATTACCCAAGTCCGCGAGTTCGCGCATCTCGGCGAGCGACAGCCGGTCAACTTCCGCCTTGATTCTGCGCAGCGGCAAATACCTTTCCTTGAAGAGCTTGATGAGGCGGAGGCGCACGTAGTGCTCGTAGCCGTATGTGCGGTGTTTGCCGGCCATCGCTCCCGGCGGCAGCAGGCCCTCGGCGACGTAGAATCTGACTGTCCGCGGGGTCACCCCGGCTTTTCTGGCCAGCTCGCCTACAGTCAGTTCCTGGTATTCGTCCACCCTGCCCTCCAACGTGGCCAGTATAACGTCCTGCTGTCAGGATAGCAGTAGTACGTAATACTGTCCCTGCCCTTTCGGCAAATTTCCGGCGATTTTTTTGAGCCGAGGCAGTGTTAGTGATCGAGCCTATGTCAAGATCACCAAGTTAGACTGGTGTCCGCTATGGTATGATGGACCTCGAAAGGAGCGTGCTGAGAATGCCGCTGGGTGAAATCCGTCTGAAGCCCGACATCCTAGTGGTCGGGGGTGGAAACGCCGGCTGCGCAGCAGCGATCGCGGCCGCAAGGCGAGGCAGGAAGGTTCTGCTGGTCGAGGAGACCAACTGCCTGGGTGGCGTTTCAACTTCGGGCGGCGTGTGCGAATGGTTCGCGTCCCTGGAGGGTCTGGGCGATATTTTCGAGCGGATCCTGCAGGAAATGGACCGGTTCGGCGCACGCTTCGGCCGTTACTACAACAACGAGTACCTAAAGTTCGTGTGGCAGCTTCTTGTCGAAGAAGCAGGCGTGGAGATCCTCTTCCACACCACGCTCACCGACGCTGAGGCACGAGACGGCCGTGTCTTGCGCGCGAAACTATCGTCGTGCTCCACCCCAATCGAAGCGGAGGCGCACTATTTCATAGACACGAGCGGAGAAGGTGACCTAGGCGCTCTGGCCGGCGCCGAGTTTATGAAGGGCGACCCGGAGCACGGTTTGGTGCTCCATTTGACCCTTGTCGCTACACTCATCGACACGGGTCGCCCGATTGCGCCCTACCTGCCGCCGGGTATTCCGCCGATCAAGGACGACGGCTCCGACTTTCCCGGCCTGGGCTGCGGTTTGCTGCCCGACGGCCGTGTGTATTGCAACGCGACGAAAGTCATGGGCCGCGATCCGACCGACCCTCAAAGCCTGACTGCCGCCGAGCTCGAGGCGCGGCGCCAGCTAGCCCGCGTCGTCCACTACCTGCAGAGGACAAAGTACCCGACCTACGCGCTCGGCAGCACCGGCGCAACAATCGGCATTCGCGAGGGCAGGCGCATCGTCGGCGATTACATCCTGACCGAGGAAGACATCACCGGCAACGAGCCTCGCGACTTTCCGGACGGGGTCACAGTCGGTACATCGCAAATAGACTTCCACAGCCTCACCGAACCCGGCAGAGCAGGCAGGCGGGAGCGAGTCCGCCCCTACGCGATCCCGTTTCGGTGCCTGGTCGCGAAGGGCTTTGACAACCTACTGATGGCGGGTAAGTGCATCAGCGCGGACCAGGTCGCCCACAGCAGCTCTCGAATGATCCCGACCTGCGTGGGGATGGGTCAGGCTGCGGGTCTTGCGGCCGCGATGGCCGTCGAGCGTGGCCTTACCAACATCCGAAAGCTACCGATAGACGAACTTCGGTCCGAACTCCGGGCCTGCGGGGTTGAGCCCGACCCCGCAAGACATCAAAGCATGCTCTTGCAGTAGACGCGTTTTCGTCGGTTCTCCCGCTCAGCTGAGGAGCATCCAGCCGCCGAAAACGCCGGCTATGTGTTCTGTCGCAACAATCTCATAAAACGTTTTCAGCCTAGTTCCGTTCTCCGCACAGGAAACTCGAGCTACCGGCGCGAATGCATCTTACGGAATGCCTGCGCACGAAAAGCCCAATATTTCCGTAGTTCGCCTGCGCGCGTTTGTGATAGGCCTGTTACTCGTGCCCGCCGACAACGCCTGGGTGCTGATGATGGAGAAGGTGAGAGGAGGGCCATATCCTACCGTCATCTCTATCTTCGTCAATACCATCTTTATCCTCGCGCTGATGGCGGCAGTGAACACCATCGTCAAGCGCCTGCGGCCAGGTTGGGCATTATCGATGGCTGAGATGCTCGTCATCTATTCGATGATCACCATCGCCGCCGCGCTCGCCGGGCACGATATGATGCCGACCGCAATAGCGTTCATCAGCTATCCGTTCCGCGCGGCGCCCGGTTATCCGCAATGGAACGAGACGTTCCTGCCGCATTTGCCGAAGTGGATGCACGTAACCGACCCCGCCGTCCTCAAGCCCCTGTACGAGGGCGACTCTAGCCTCTATGCCGACGGCCACTGGATCCCTTGGCTGGTGCCGGGCTTGTGGTGGGCCGGCTTCTTCATCGCAGCCGTCTGGGTGATGATGTGTATTAACACGCTCGTTCGCAAGCAGTGGCTTGAGCATGAGCGTCTCACTTTTCCGATAGTTCAACTCCCGCTCGCGATGACCGAGCCCGGGGGCCAGATTTGGCGCAGCAAGCTCTTCTGGATCGCGTTTGGAATCTGCTTCGGGATAGAGCTAATCAACGGGTTGTCGGTATACTGGCCGGCGATTCCGCAGATCAACCTGACGGAACGCGGCCATAACCTGATCGAGGGCGTGACCGCCAGACCGTGGAGCGCGCTGGTCTGGTTGCCCTACACGCTGTATCCGTTTATCATCGGGATAGGCTACCTGTTGCCGACCGATCTGTGTT
>JBMFPI010000398.1:0-2861 GCA_049969195.1 Armatimonadota bacterium | reverse complement strand
CTTATTCGTGCTCAATAGGACTTGTTTTGCTACACCGGACTCGTCATCGTCTATCGGACGATATGCGCTACGAGGACTGCGTCCGGGTCGCAGTACTATTTCGTCGGCTCATATGCGAATCCTCTTATTTCCGCAGAAGTTGCCGACCAGAAACCAGCATGACGCTTGAACGATCCTAGGCTCTTACAGAACTGGTCCGCGAGCGGGCGCCGGGTGAGCTTGTTACGATAGAACAAGAACGCACCCGTAGTAGAAGCCTGTTTTTTTGCGCGCGGGAAGCCACCAGTAGCCCTGTACAGAGAGTATTCGGATCCGCGCGAATGCCAGGGTCTTGGGCGTCTGCACCCGCCAGAGTAAACTGATACGCCCCGCTGCTTAGACCTTGACAATAGCCCCTCGGGGTAGTATATTTGTCCTGGCGCGGAATGCGTTCGTCGGGGCGTAGCGCAGCTTGGTAGCGCACCTGAATGGGGTTCAGGGGGTCGCAGGTTCAAATCCTGTCGCCCCGACCACAATAGACGCGAACGGATTACCCACTCGGGTGATCCGTTCGCGCATCATGCAGTCAACAGGCCCGTATCGGAGGCATCACTGGGGAGTCTTGTTCGAGCGGCGTGTACCTGTGATGCTGCGGACCGCAACAACGCCCTGAAGTCTCATCGGCATCCGCGCGCGGTTCTGTCTGCTACCTGGAGGTTGTTTGCTATAGAACGCAACGCCGGCGCTTTCGGCGATGCGACACTCGTCAACCACGCGGGGAAATCGCCGCAAACGCACCCCTCGCAACACGCACGTCACTGTGCGTAGACGGGGAACCTGTCCGCAAGCGCTCGAGCCTCTTTCGCCACCTTGTCGCGTTCGTCTAGGTCTTCAGGGGACTCGCCAAGGTGTTTCAGGCACCGAACTATGAGGCCGGCGATTTCGACCATTTCCGCTTCTTTCATACCTCGTGTCGTCACGCAGGGCGTGCCGATGCGGATTCCGCTGGTGACCGTGGCTTTCTGCCGGTCAAACGGGATCATGTTCTTGTTTACGACGATCCCGGCAGCATCGAGCGCTTCCTGAGCGACCTTACCTGTATTTCCCAGCGGGCTGAGGTCGGCCAGGATCAGGTGGTTGTCCGTTCCACCACTTACAAGGCGCACGCCATCTTTCATCAGCGCCTCTGCCAGCGCCCGCGCGTTGCGCACTACCTGTTTCTGGTACTCCTTGAATGACGGCTGCATAGCCTCTTTCAGACACACAGCCTTGGCCGCGACTACATGCTCTAGGGGGCCGCCCTGAAGGCCCGGAAACACCGCGCGGTCAATCGCGTGGGCAAATTCCTGCTTGCACAAAATCATTCCGGACCGCGGGCCGCGAAGTGTCTTGTGGGTTGTCATAGTGACAATGTCACAATGCGGCACCGGCGATGGGTGCTCGCCCGCCGCCACCAGGCCCGCGATGTGCGCTATATCCGCTACTAGAACCGCCCCACACCTGTCGGCGATCCATCTGAATCGCTCGAAGTCTATTATTCGAGGATATGCAGTCGCTCCCGTCATAATAAGTTTCGGCCGACATTCCAGCGCCAAGCGCTCGATCTGGTCGTAGTTGAACCGCTCCGTCTCGGGGTCGACGCCGTAGAAACACGGTTGATAGAGAATGCCGGAAAAGTTGACGTTCTTGCCGTGGGTGAGATGTCCCCCATGCGCTAGGTCCAGAGCCAGGAACCTATCACCGGGGTTGAGAAGAGCGAAATACACCGCTTGATTGGCCTGCGAGCCGGAGTGGGGCTGAACGTTGACGTGTTCCGCGCCGAATACCTCTTTGGCACGGGCTATTGCGATCTGCTCAGCCCGATCTATGTACTCGCACCCGCCGTAGTAGCGCCCGTGAGGATAACCCTCGGCATACTTGTTGGTTAGGACCGAGCCCTGGGCCTCGAGAACGGCTCGACTTGCATAGTTTTCCGACGCCACGAGCACAAGCTTTTGATTCTGTCTGGCTGTCTCACCTTTGATGACCTCGGCAATCTCGGGATCTACGTCGTTGAGTCGGGCTTCTATGTTGCTCATCAGCCTGGTGGGTGGGGTTGACAACTATCTACCTCTGTCCATCGCGTTGATCTTTTCCACGCGTTTCTCGTGACGGGAGCCGAACTCGAAATCGGTTTCCAGGAATGCCCTGGCGATATCCAGCGCGAGTCCCGGTCCGACTACGCGGCCTCCCATTCCCAGGACGTTCGCGTTGTTGTGCGCCCGCGCCATCCTGGCCGAGTATGTGTCGGAACAAGCTGCCGCCCGGATTCCCGGGACCTTGTTTGCGGTTATGGTTACCCCTATGCCTGTTCCGCAGATAAGGATGCCCCGATCAAACCGGCCGGCCGCTACAGCCTCGGACACCTCGCGCGCGATGTCGGGGTAGTCGACCGAATCGAGCGAGAATGTGCCGAAGTCCTGGGGATGATAGCCTTCCGCCTCAAGCAGTTCCTTGAGCTGTTCCTTGAGCGAAAACCCGGCATGGTCCGAGCCAAGCGCAATTGTCAGCGCCCTGCCGGATTGCGAGTTCGTCATTCGTCGGTTCCTCCTGCGTGATTTATTATAGTCGGCATGCGCAAGCGCTGTAAAGCCGGCCGGTAGAAACCCGAAGGTCGTTGGTATAGGACATGAACCCAGCGTTTTCGGCGAGTCGACCTTCCTCAAGTAGGTCGGAAAATCGCCGAAGACGCAGCTATAGCAACAGCCTGGACTCCAGTATTAGTCTAGTCTTGCAGATTCAGACGCCCAAGACCCCGTCATCTTGAAGGTAACCGTCAAACCATCCGCACCTTGCGAGGTGTTTGCTGCTGGTTCATACTGTCTCCATTGCTGAGTGCGTGG
>JBMFPI010000397.1:0-2865 GCA_049969195.1 Armatimonadota bacterium | reverse complement strand
GTAATGGACGGGGCACCGGCAGCGGAGTACCTTGCGCGCCTAAGGCAGATACTCGAGTCGCCGTATCTACTGTTTATGTAGTGTGCAGGAGCCGAGGTAGGTTGCTGCGGTCGGCGCGTTTTCGGCGACTTTCGCGCTCAGTGAAAAACCGTCGAATCGTCGAAAATGCCGGGTTTGTTTTCTATCGCAATAGCCTGCGAAGGCACCATGTACGCAACCTTTCCCAAAGAGTGGAAACTAAGCGAGAGAATCGCCTGGAGCGTGCCTGTCGCGATCTACTGAATGCAATATCCGGCGTTTCGCGGGACGTGCGGCTTCTCAACTGACGGCCAACACACAAACCGGCTGAGTCGTGTTTCGGAAGCTTCTTTTCCGTTCCGAAGCACGGTCAGCTGATGGCCCACTGGGGCCAAAAAGCATGCGCTGACCGGAGCTCGGTTGTGGGCTAATGTATTGGCTGCCGGTTTGGCCGCGTGCCGTCCGCAAGAACTGTCGAACTGAGAACTGATGACTGACGAACTATATCGCCGCTGTGATCTCCACGTTCATACGCGTCTTTCGGTGTGTGCGCGGCAGGAGATGCGGGTGTCGTCGATCGTGAAAACATCTGCCCAGAGGGGCGTGCAATATCTCGGGATTACGGATCACGTGGACGCCCACGTTGATCCAGGCATCCTACGACAGACACGTGATGAGCTGGCGCGAATCGAAAGCCCAATAGAAGTCTTTCTGGGCTGTGAGGCCGACGTGTTATCCGTAGGCAGACACACGGTGACCGACGAGATGAGGTCCTCGCTGGACTTTATTATGGTGTCGGCCAACCACTTCCACGACAGCGCCGTCGCACAGCCGCCGTCGGGTTCGCTAGAGGCGACGGGCAGGCACTTTCTGGAGATGTTTCGCTACGCGTGCTCGCTCAAGTTCGCCGACGTGATCGCGCATCCGCTGTTTGTCTTCCCGGGCACTTTCGACCCGACTTGTCTTTATCTGATCGACGAGGATGAGATCGAGGAGGCAATCAGTCTCGCACGATCTAACGATGTGGCGATGGAGATCAGCCCGAGGTCGCTCGCGCCCGATCAACTGGAGTTCCGGTTTCGTTTTCTATCTATGTGCAAGGACGCAGGGATCAGGTTCTCGATTGGCAGCGACGCGCACTCGCTAGAAAACGTCGGGAGAACTGCTGTGCTGGCGCCGCTCATCGAAAAGCTCGGGATTACCGACCGCGACATCTGGCTGCCCGAAAGGAGGATCGGGGATTGAGAATAGGTATCAACGCCTGGAGTTTTCCTGCCAAGCTGACGATGCCGCAAGCGTTTAGGCTTGCAAAGAGTGCCGGGTTCGACTGCGTTGAGTTGAATGTGGCCGAGGAGGGCTACCTGACACCGGATTCCGACGAAGCCGCAGTTGCCGCCCTGAGACGGTCGGCGGAGAATATGAGCCTCGAAGTGCGAAGCGTTTGCACGGGGCTTTTCTGGAAGTATTCTTTTACGTCAAACGACCAGTCGACTGTCGAACGCGCTATGGAAATCGCGCGACGAAGCCTGCGGATAGCCAGGTGGCTGGGCGCGGATACATTGCTCGTCGTGCCCGGGACGGTTACGAAAGACGTGCCCTATGATCTTGCGTATGAGCGCGCACTGTCGGCGCTGAAGGGGCTTGCTCCCGAGGCGGAGCGGCTTGGCGTGCGCATCGGTGTGGAAAACGTCTGGAACAAGTTCCTTCTTTCGCCACTGGAGATGCGGGACTTCATCGACGCCGTCGACAGCCCTATGGTCGGCTCTTACTTCGACGCGGGCAATGTTCTGGTCAACGGCTATCCCGAGCACTGGATCAGAATTCTGGGATCCAGGATAATCAAGATTCACGTGAAGGACTTTCAGACCGCAATCGGCAACGCCAGCGGTTTCGCGAACCCTCTGGAGGGGGATATGGACTGGCGGGCGGTGGCACGCTTGCTGAAAGAGATCGGTTACGACGACGTCATAACCGCTGAGATCGCCGGGTATAAGACGCTGCCCGAACTGGGTATCAAGCACGCCGGCGACTCGCTGAAAAGAGTTTTCAAGGGGGCCTCGTAACAGATGCAAAGAGTTGCAGTTGTCGGCGCCGGGACGATGGGGCGCGTCCACGCAGAAGCGTACGACCGGATGCCGAACGCCGAGCTAGTGGCGATCTGCGATACCAGGGCAGGCACGGCTGAGGAGCTGGCCGCGAAATACTCGGCCAAACCGTTCACGACGATCAAGTCGCTGATGGCCTGGGACGAGTTTGACGTAATCGATATCTGCACCCCGACCAACACGCATATCGACTATATCAAGGCCGCTGCAGCCGCCGGCAAGCACATCTGTTGCGAGAAGCCGCTTGCTCGAACTACGGGTCAGGCTATGGAGGCCGTTCGCGTCTGCGAGGAAGCCGGGGTTCTGCTCTTCCCGGCGCAGGTTCTGAGATGGTTTCCCGAATTCAGAAAGATGCATGACCTGATCAAGGGCGGCGCGATCGGAACCCCGGTAATCGCACGCACCACGCGCGGCAGCGCCTACCCGCGCGGGACGGACGACTGGTTTGCGGATATGAAGCGCAGCGGCGGTGTCGCACTGGACATGATCATTCACGACTTCGACTGGCTGCGCTGGTGCTTCGGCAAGGTGAGACGAGTCTACGCGCGCGGGCTCTACGAATCAAACATACCACTGACAGATTACGCGCTCGTAACGCTGCGTTTCGACAGCGGCCTCATTGCCCACGTCGAGGGTAACTGGGCCAGGCCCAGCGGGTTCATCGCAGCGGTCGAGGTCGCGGGCACTGAGGGCCTGCTCAGTTTCTCCAGCACCGAGTCGGTTCCGCTCACCATCGAGCTCA
>JBMFPI010000396.1:0-2887 GCA_049969195.1 Armatimonadota bacterium | reverse complement strand
GCAGGCAATCGGCAATGCGCTCGATTGTCGTCTCGACCGGGACGCCGTCCGGCAGGCCGTTGGGCCTCACTTTGACGCCGACCGCTCCCACATCGTGTGCCAGGTCAACAAACCGCTTTGCTACCTCAACCTGCCTTGCTCGCTCGGCTTCCTCCGGGGAATGAAACTCGCATGTCGACCCGAGACCCCACAGCTTGATCTTGCTCTTGGCGAACCTTTCCGCGACCTTCTTTCGCTCCTCCGGCCCGAGATCGGGTTCGACGCCGTGGCCGGTGCCTGTCCTCAATTCGACGGCTTCGAACCCCGCTTCCTCAAGCTTCTCGATGATCGTATCCAGGTCCCAGCCTCTCAAGACATTGTAGGTTACCGCTCCTAGGCGCATTCTTCACCTCCAGATGGGCGCGCGAAGCTGTCGCGAGAGCGCAGAGAAATGCAATCCGTCGCGTCAGCCCGTTGGCAGCTAACTGCAATTGTAGCGCATTGCGCACGCAGATTCACGGGACTAATGCGACAGAGCGAAAACGCACCTATTGCAGCAGCTTGCCGATTTACCGATCCGGCTTGGCCATTTTTGACGAGAGTGCCCGAATGAACCCGTCGTGTGGGGTGAGGCCAAGCGCCCGGGCGGCGTGCACGTGCCTCCAGGCTCTGGCGAATTGGCCGGTTTCATAGAGGTCGATGGCCAGGTTGTTGTGGGCGGGAGCGTAGTCCGGGGCTGCTCGCAACGCTGCTTCGTATTCCCGAATAGCTTCGGCGGTCTTCCCCTGGTCGTCGTAGAGGCAGCCCAGGTTGTAGTGCGCCAGAGCATGCGTTGGGCGGGCGCGCACCGTCCTGCGGTATAGAGCGATAGCGGCCCTGGTGTTTCCGAGCTTCTGGGTCAGAACGGCGTAATTGTACAGTGCTTCCGGCCAGTCCGGCTGGATACGCAGTGCCTGGTTATATTGGCGCCTTGCGCCGTCGTAGTCTCCGCTTTCCTCCAGGGCGATGCCCAGGTTGAGGTGGGCGACGTAGTTGTTCTTGGTAACCTGCAAGGCGCGGGTGAACAGGGTCTTGCTGTCACGCCAGTATCGCGCTTGCGCGTGCGTGCACGCGATCAGGATTACGATCAGCCCTACGGTAATCCCGATCGGCGCGATGCGGTAGCGAGGGAGCCGTTCGGACACAAGATCGGATAACCCCCACACGATAACGATGAATATGCCTGTAAGCGGGATGTACGTATATCTGTCCGCCATGCCCTGCTCCCCGACTTGCACCAACCCGATGACGGGGATCAGCGTAACCACATACCACAGCCACCCTGTGAAAACATACGGTCTTGTCTTCCGGACCCGGATCGCCGCAGCCGATATCAGCACAAATGCGAGCGCGGAGCCTATCACCTGCCAGATCGGGATCGAGCGAAGAGGGTGTGGATAGATCACAGCGAGCTTCGCCGGCCATACCATCTTCACCAGATACCCTATGAGGGAGACGACCGCGTTATCGAGGCGGACCGCAAGCGGCACCTCGCCCAATCGGGTTATCTCGGGGCCGGGCCCCGTCTTCTGCGCAATATACGTGACCAAGCACGAGCCCGCCGACAGCACCAGAAGCGGCAGCTTCTCTTTTAGTCTGTAACCGGCAGCTTGCAACCTGCCGAGGGGCCAGTAGTCCAGGATTAGCAGGACTACGGGCAGGGTGACCAGCATCGGCTTTGAGAGCAGGCCCAGGGCAAACAGAAAGACGACCAGCAAATACCAGGAGAGCCCGCCTAAGCGCACGTAGGAGTTGTAAGCTAGCATAGTGAGCATCCAAAAAAGCGTGCTCAAGACGTCCTTGCGCTCGGCGATCCACGCCACGGACTCAACGTGAAGCGGGTGGACGGCAAACAGGGCGGCGACCAGGGCGCTCTGCCACAGCGCACCCGTCAGTTTAGTGAGCGCGGCAAAGAGCAGAAGCACGTTGGCTATGTGCAACAGCAGGCTGGTGAGATGGTGCCCTAGGGGATTCAGGCCGTATAGCTGGCAGTCCAGCATGTGGGAAATCCAAGTGAGGGGGTGCCAGTTTCCTGCGGCAAAGGTGGTGAATGCCCAGGCCAGAGACGGCGCGGTTGGCCCTGCTTGAACGTGGAAGTTTCTGGTAACGTAATAGTCGTCGTCGTACGCGACGAACCCGGCATCGAATACCGGCCGGAACGCGATGACCGTGATCAGCGTCAGGACCAGGACAAATGCGTATTTCATCGCCGATTTCGACCCGCGTTGGAGGATTCGACCAAAGGGGTAGAGACACCTCCGCTACTCACGGGCCGTCGCGATAGGCATCATTTCGGCGATCCTTCCGCCTGGCAGAGGAGCTTCGAATCGCCGAAAACACCGACTTTGCGTTCTATCGGAACAACCCCACTTCTCGCGATTATCGGATCCTGATCCCGGAACAGCCTGCTAAGGAAGCACCCTCGCCAGGGCCTCCAGCTCGGGTTCGCCCGGGCCGAGCGGCAGGTCGATCCTGCGGCGCTCGACTGCCGAGCGCATAAGGGCGCACATGATCTCCTGATCCTTGAATCCGCCCTCGCCGTCGCATGGATGGTGCTTGACGCCGTCGAGCCAGAGAGCGATGTCCTGTATGTACGGGACCTGTTCGTGGTCGGCGTCCCAGGTGCCTTCCTCCGAGCCCTCAGCGCCGCGGCTTTTCGTGACCGCGCGCCAGCCGCCGCCCACGTGTACCTCGGCAAAGCCTTCTGTCCCCTGGACGATGAACCGGACCTTTCGCCACCAATAATCGACTTCGGGCACGTCCGGCGCGAACTCGCCGACCTCAATTATTCCGCGAACACCGTTCGCGAACTGGATGAATCCGGCCAGGTAGTCTGGGGATGGGTGGTTGTCGGTGAGCTTTCCGCGGC
>JBMFPI010000395.1:0-2910 GCA_049969195.1 Armatimonadota bacterium | reverse complement strand
GAGAAGCCCAGGCCGGAGGATGCGCCGAGCGATTACGCCATCGCCGGCCGCTACGCGTTCGAGCCCGCGGTCTTCGATTGCATACGCCGCACCCCGCGCGGAGCCGGCGGTGAGTATCAGATAACCGATTCCATCCGGATCATGCTCGCAGACGGCCGGCCCGTGTGGTGTGTCGCCCTGGGAGACAATGAAATCCGCCGGGACATCGGCGAGTTCGAGACGTATTTCGAGGCTTTCCAAATCGAGGTTGAAAAGCTGCGGCATCGGGCAGGATTCCCGAGCACCAAGCAATAATTGTTAGATGACTTCTCGCCGGGAAAGGCTTGATAATGACTGAACAAATGACGTTTGCAGAACAACTTGAGCTGTCACTTCTCGCACTAAACCAATCCCAGGCGGCGGGCGCGGCTCCGATGGAGCGGTTCCGCTCGGAGATCGAGTTCGCACGCCAATTCGCCGACGCTTTGCCCGACAAAGCTCGTGACTGGCATAAGCTGATTTTGGAGGCGGTTGACATCGTCGCCAAAGCCATCTCGCGCAGGGGAGCGGTGAACCTGGAAAATGTTGTCCGAAGGGCCGAGGAGGTTCTGGCCCCTATCGGCAAGGTGGCAAAGGAATATACCATCCACTGCTGCGGGCATGCGCATATCGACATGAACTGGATGTGGCCGTGGCCGGAAACGGTTAACGTCACTCACGACACGTTTCTTACCGTTGACCGGCTCATGGACGAGTTTCCCGAGTTCCGGTTCTCTCAGAGCCAGGCGTCCGTATATGTTGCTATGGAAGAGCACTGCCCGGAGGTGTTCCGGGCGATCAAGCGGCGCATCAGACAGGGAAAGTGGGATGTGACCGCCAGCACCTGGGTCGAGGGGGACAAAAACATCGCCTCCGGCGAGGCCCTCTGTCGCCATCTTCTCTACACGCGGGCCTACTTCCGCGAGAAGTTCGGCCTCGAGCCGGAGAATGTGAAGATCGACTGGTCCCCAGATACGTTCGGGCACGCTCACACCGTGCCGGGGATACTCTCTCGCGGGGGAGTGAGCAGGTATTATTTCTGCCGAACGGGGCCGGGGCCGTGGATTTTCAAGTGGCGCTCCCCGGACGGATCCGAGGTGCTCGCCTATAACGACAAAGGCTGGTACAACGGGCACATCGACCCGAACCCGATGCGTGACCTGTTCTGCTCTTACGTGAAAGAGACCGGTCTCAAGGACTTCATGTATCTCTACGGCATCGGCGACCACGGCGGCGGACCGACCCGGCGGGACCTCAGAAAGGCTCGCGAGATCGCAAAGTGGCCGATCTTCCCCGTCGTCAAACTCAGCACGACCGACGAGTTCTACTCCGCGATCGAGAAGGCCAACCCGAAGCTCCCGGTGATCGATAAGGACCTCAACTTCACGTTCGAGGGCTGCTACACATCGCAGAGCCGGGTCAAGAGGGCGAACCGCATCAGTGAGATCATACTGCCGCAGGCAGAGACGGCGGCCCTGATCGCAGGCGCGCTAGCGAAGATGGATTATCCGACTGCGGGGCTGGTTCGCTGCTGGCGGCACACGCTCTTCAACCACTTCCACGACATCCTTCCGGGCTCGGGGGTCCACGCGACCTACGACTACTCCGAGGGCCTGTTCCAGGTGATTCAGGCCGCCTCAGGGGCGATCCTCACCTGGGCCCTGCGCGCTCTCGCTGATCGCATCGACTCGTCGGCAGCGGCCCAGTGCAAGGTCACGCCGTTCGGCGGCGGCCTGGGCGACGGTCTTGGCGCGGGCGCGGGCGACACGGGAATCCCCGGGGGAGTTACGGCTCGCAACGCCGGGGCGCTGTGTGCAGAACCGGTGCTCGTCTACAATCAGAAGCCTTGGCCGCGCTCCGAGATCGTCTGCGCGAAGGTGTGGAACAAAGCGCTTGCTGATGACCGCGTTGTTGTGCGCGACAGCAAAGGCAACGAGATCAAGGGACAGATTGTCCAGCGGGGCAACTATTGGGGACACGACTTCGCAACCGTTGCTTTCAAGGCGGACGTGCCCGCTCTCGGATACAAGGTCTACGCAATCGACAGTGCGGCCGAGCCGGTGCCGGGCGAGGGAGCTAGAATCGACCGCTTTATTCCCGACGGAACCGAGAGCATGATCGCCGAGATCAGCGACCGCGGCGTCATGGAGAATGAGTTTCTGCGCGTCGAGGTTGACTCGGCATCCGGGGCTATCGCGCATCTGATCGACAAAGAAACCGGGTTTGACTACGTGCCGGAAGGCCTCTTGATGGGCGTCCTGGAAGGCTATCAGGAGATACCCCACGGAATGACCGCATGGGTGATCGGGCAGATCAAAGAGGTCGAGCCGCTTGTAGACGGCGGCGCGATGCATATCACGCAGCGCGGGCCCAACCGGGTGGCAGTCAGAACCGATCGCAAGTGGCGTGATTCGCATATCTCAGTGGAGATTGGCCTCAATGCAGGGTCGCGCGTGGTGGACTTCACGCTCCGCACGCGGTGGGTCGAGCGCGGAACCCCGGAAACCGGCGTGCCGATGTTGAGGGTCGCGTTTCCGGTGAACGTTGAACGGGGCACCGCCACCTACGAGATTCCTTTCGGCAGCCAGGTGCGCCCTCAGGGCGAACAGGAAGTCCCCGCGCTCAAGTGGGCCGACGTCTCCGACTCCGAGCACGGTGTCACCCTGGTGAACAACTGCAAGTACGGCCACTCCTGTAACGATGGAGTGCTCAGGCTAACCCTGATCCGCTCCAGCTACGATCCCGATCCGCTGCCGGAAATCGGCGACCACGAGATCAGGTTCGCGGTAATTCCGCACACCGGCGCGTGCGATGTTGTGGCCGCGACCCGAGCGGGGGAGGAGTTCAACTCACCACTGACGGTCGCGAGCGCACCGGTTCAATCGGGAGAGT
>JBMFPI010000394.1:0-2915 GCA_049969195.1 Armatimonadota bacterium | reverse complement strand
CCATTGGTCGCTTTACGCGCTCTTTCTCAACCGTCGGCACGACCGACACTTCGAAATCGACCTTGCCATCTTCAAGCTCGGCTCCCCCCGCCGCGATAACAACCCTCTGTCCGGAGCTGCAGGCCGCGGCTACTTCGAATGCCTTCTCGTACTTGATCGGCAGTTCGCCGCGGATCACTCCCTGTCCGGTGAGGCTGACCTTTGCTTGTGAATCGACCAGCGGGATCAGGGTGGCATCGACGGCACTGGCCTGATGCCGTCCTGCGGCTCCGGCTGCTGCGCGAGGGCCCGGCAGGACCCCGGACGATGCCTGTATCCGCAAGGGCATGGGCGCGCCGGCGGCGCCGACGCTCTCCGATGAAGCTTCATAGGTTTTTGCAGCCTTGTTTTTTTCCTCAACGGTGATCCTGGCGACAAGTTTGATTCGAACGGCCTGCGGGTAAGCGTTCGGCGTGTCGAGCATACGTACCATCTGCTTGGCCTTCTCGACCGCGTCCTTGCTGCCCTTGACCACCACGAACGATGGTCCCGAACCAACTACCAGCACTGTTCCATCCATCTGCAACACCGGGACGATATCCGGCGGCTCCACGAACTCAAGCGGGATCTTCTCCAGGATGCCGTCGGATGGCGGAGGTCCGCCAGGCGGCGGGCCTGGTGACGTTCTTGGTTGCGCCGATGCGAAGACATACGTATCGCCGTCTATTCTGTACACGACCCCAGCGGCCCTTGCGATGTTGCGCAGTGCGGTTTCAAAATTCACGTTCTTCAGGACTGCCGTTACCCCCAGTTGCCCGATGTCGGGGTCGATAGTGTAGCTCAAACCGGTGTCCTTGAATAGGGTATCGATGACCTGCGATAGCGGCATGTCCCTGGCATCGAGGTTGATGCGTTTGCTCGGCTCTTGCATCGCTGCGTCGGCGCCGGTCCATAGCGCCGGCACCAGCACGCACAGCAAGAAGAAACTAAGCGTTGGCCGTGCTTCCATTCTGGATACTCCCCTTTACCGGCGGCCGGTCGCCGCCTGGCGTTGTCTCGATGTATATCTCGATCCTGTCGCCCGATCGCTTGACTGAGCAGGCAGTAGTCTCACCAGTTTCGGCATCGCGTTCGACGTACTGGTACGAGGTGTCGTGTGACTCGCCCCATTCCGGCCGAGTCACGTAGACCGCCGCGACTTCCCGCTGTGTTTTGGGTTGGCTGTCAGGAGTCAGGGCAATGGTTGCCGGTCTCAGACGGTCGGTGAGAGCGGCGACCGTCTCAGTGCGGCGCTCTACAGTTTGCCCAGGCCGCGGATACCGACGCAAGACAGTGCGCCTCGTCCTTACGAGCCCAGGCTTTGCTTCCGTGACTGGCCTGGCCGCCATCATCTGCGGGCCCGCGCCCTGGCTCTTAACGGCAGCGGCCGGCGCTTGCGGAGTTGCACTCGTCCTCTTGGCCACAACAGGCGCGGGAGGAGGGGTCTTATGGCCGAGGCTCGTGATGCCGAGGGCCACAGCCGCCCCGATCAGAACGACCGCAAAGGCGTAGGCCCAAGCGGGAACCGCCGATCCGCGCGGCCTACCCGATAGCCGGGATATCACGGCGGACCGGCAGTCCGGCGTGTCTGGAACACGTCCCACCTCGATGAGCAACCTAGACAGCCTTGTGGCGTCAGCAAGCGCCTGACGGCAGTGCGGGCAAGATTCCAGATGTCCTCGCACTTCCCCGGGCAATTCGATGCCGGTTCTGGCGTGTTCCCAGATAATCTCGTCAAACCTGTTGCACTCGCGTTTCATTGTGTTTCATCCGCCAGGTATGTCCGCATTCTCTCTCGCAGCATGTTCCTGGTCCTGCACGCGCGTGTCCTGGCGCTCGATTCCGAGCACCCTAGTATCTGCGCGATCTCCTCAAACGATCTTCCCTCGATTTCGCGCAGCACCAGGAGGGCCCGTTAATGAGGCGGCATTGCCATCATCACGTTTCGCACCTGCGCTGCCAGTTCGGCTCGCTCAAGTACTGCGATTGCGGGCGTTGCTACGCTGCGTACCGAATCTGCGAAGAACGTGCTATCGACTGCAGCCTCCCTTGGCCTGCGTGACAGGCACAGGTTCACTGTGATCCGATGCAGCCAGGTTCCAAACTCGGCCTGTTGTCTGAACTTCCGCAGCGACCGCCAAGCCCGCACAAAAGTCTCCTGCTGGACGTCGGAAGCATCGTCGTCGTTTCCGAGCGTCCTGCGCGCCAACGCGAACACACGTGCCTGGTGAATCGACACCAGCGCGTCAAACGCCTGCAAGTCACCTGCTTGCGCACGAGAAACCAGCTCTCTATCCGAGTCGGCCAACGCGGGATCCTCGGCTTGCCCTGCCAGTAAATTAGACTTGCGCGGACTGAAAACGTGAACGCGTTTTCATTTCTGGCTTCAGGCTGTCACGACAGGCGCGTTTGCGTTCTGTCGCAACAACCTCCTTCAATTCCGCGAGCCCGCTGACCTGCGGATCCTCGGACCAGCAGCGTAGATTTCCGAACACGGCCTTGTGCGGTGCCTTGTCCTAGCAGCGTCCGCGGACTGGCTGTTGCGGCAGGTGGGTTTTCAGCGATTTTCCCATCATTTTGATGAGTGTCGGATCGCTGAAAACGCCCCGTCTGCACCATATGGCAACATCTCCCAGACGGGACGATTGAGTTCCGAGGCAATCATATCGTGCTGAACCTGTTTCAGCAGCCAGGCGCCGAAGGGAAGGATCCTGAATCGAGTTCAGGGTGACCGCCTCCAGGGATTTTCGCCTGGAAGACTGAACTGATACCCGGCGGCGCCGGTATTTGCAGGCGCGGTGTGCGGGTGCTATAATGCCGGTGCGCTCGAGACTGTGTTCTGGGAGCGGGTGATGGTCGCACGCGTCATAACTGCCGTAATTGGGATCCCCCTAGCG
>JBMFPI010000393.1:0-2934 GCA_049969195.1 Armatimonadota bacterium | reverse complement strand
AGTCCACGGAACACGAATAATAGTCCTGGTCGCACTGTACTTCACGGTTGCCGAATAAGAGAGCTCCTGCACCGATCCTGAGCCGCGCTGCAGAGACACTACGAGAACTCCACCCCGACCGCACCCGTTCACGACAAGACGTATCCCCCGGTAGCGAGAGGCGAGTCCAGCCGCCAGCACGACGCTATTCGTCAGCAGAGAAAAGCGCCGCTCGTTCTTCGCCGGAACGATCCGCAACCCGCCCGGCCCCTCCGATTCTACCGACTCGGGAGCAGGTCCAGGCGAGGCCGCCGGACCGGTCGGGCGCCATGCGGCCGGGCCGCGCTGCGTGTCCCAGAAACAGCCCCCGGGCCAGAATCGGCCGCCACTTTTGCACGGGTCGGCTCCCTTTCGTTCGACAAGTGTGCTCGAAGACGCGCGTCCGGCTTCATCGAACGCCGTCACGTAGATTTGAGCGGCCAAAGGCGCGAACTCCTCTGGTATCGCCGCGGTCCACCTGTCCGCCTTTCGCGTCGCCAGTATGGGACGCCAGTAACGCGATGGCCAACTAACGTTGCCCGGGCTCCAGTAGAGCACGGACCTGATGACAGGAACCGGTCCGGTAGCCGACCAGGTATAGACGTTACCTCGTGCCCTGGGCGCCGTGACAGTTGGGAAAGACGGCCCGCCGTGGAGACAGTACCTGACCCATTCCCACCCACACTCAGGAACCGGCTCGCCAAAGGCGCCCAGGTTGTGATTGTAGTTCGGGACAACAAGCAGCCGCTTTTCCCCGGGCAGCGCTTTATAATTGGCAAGCCCATCTCCCAGCCAGAAAAAGAAGTCATTGGCCGCCAGGTAGAAAAGAGTGCTTGCTCTGGTGTGCCCGGCATAGCGGATGGGGTCGAACGCGGACAACCACGCCCGGCGACTTTCGGCTGGGAGTTCTTTCAGCCCCCACGCAATTCGCCCGCCTGAGTCGGCCAGATTGCCCGCGCCATAGGTGTCGAATACGCACTTAACGCGGTCGTCGACGCCAGCCAGCAGCAGTGAGTAGTAACCGCCCATCGATCCGCTTCCGCAAGCAATTCTCGAAGCGTCGATCCCAGGCTGCGTCGAAACAAAGTCAATAGCACGGCGAGCACCGGTCAGCAGCGCGTAGCCGATGTTGTCGGCAGGGTTAACGCCGATGTGCCAGACGTCCAGATCTGTCGGCCGCGCCCACTTCGACCTGTGTTCCGCGTTCGGATTCCGCCACTCAATATCAACGACCGCGCAGCCGAGCCGCCTGGCCAGCCACAACACGGCGTCCAAGTTGTCGCTGCCGCCTGTGAGGTTGATAAACACGGGCACAGGTTCCCGGATGGTCTCGGGCTGCGCGACTGCCACATAAGTTCGATTCGGACCATTTGGCGTCACCAGGCTGGTGATGTAGGTGCCCTCCGCTTTGTAGCCGTCCTCCGCCCTGGAGCAGACAACCTCGGCGTCGAAAGGTGGTTTGTCTGTCTCCTCCAGGTCCCACAATCCCCGGCTGCTGAGCTCCGGGACGCTGTCAACCCAGATCGGACTGGCCCAGGCAATCTCATCGTTTTCCTGGACCACCCTCAGGTAGTAGAAGCTGCTGGCGGAGTAGTCTTCGTCCGCGAAGTCCAGCTTGCAAGACCGCAGCGAGCACAGATCATCTCCTTTTTTCTCGTAGATGATCCGGTTGTTCTTGAACACGACGACGCTGGTCAGGGGAGCCGTCCCTTCTATGACAGCGGTTATGCGCGGTTTTCCTGCACAGGTTATCTCCTCGCCCATCAAGTGGCCGTCGATGCGGAAGTCCAGAAAGATCTTCTCGCCGGTCGTCGCGTAGCACCGTCTTGCTTTCATCGCCTCAATGATGCCTTTGCGGGATACCTCCCTGACAAACAGGACCGTAGTGCCGACCCCCGTGGACTTGTGATCTCCCGCGGCGATAAAGCCGAGCCTCTGGCCGCGGGCCAGCGCGTTCTGTGCCCAGGCCCTGTCACACCCATCGGCCTTCTCGTGGGTGTTCGGTATGAAATGCACGTTGACCTGCCTGGGACACCCTTCGTATTCATAGGAACCACGCACCTGGAATATCTCCATAACGGTCCGGTATTCGGGATCTTTTATATCCCAATCGGTCACCGAGTAGAAATCCGTGAGTTGATGCGGCGGAAGGACGGCGTCCTTAATCCCTCTTTTGCGCAGCTCGGCCAGAAGCTTGTTCAGGTCGTTGGTCTCTTCGTCCAGTTGGCAGCAGACCCTACCGTCCGGCCTGGTGAAGCGCATGGCCGAGTCGTGGCTGCCGAAGTATAGGATCTGGCTCCCGCGCGCGGGCTGGAACTGCTTGCCCCAGGTCGTGTTGATGAAGGAGAACTCGTAGGCCGGGATCGCGCAGAAATGGGGCGGATCATCGAAGAAGTCAGCGGCCCTAACGGCCTTGCGCCAGGCTGCGTCGTAGTAGAGGCCGAAGTCATGGTCGGTGAGGGCGGCGAAGTCGTAGCCGTGGACATCGAGGGCATAGCGGTAGTTGTCGAAGTGCGTGCCCTCGTCGGCGCTGGGAACCATACAGCTTGAGGGCGTGTTCGTATGCTCGTGCAGATTGCCCGTGATCACGTAATACTTCTTGCCGCCGCACTGTGCAACTCTGCGCTGGATTCGGGGATGCCCCCGCATGCACTCCGACTTGATTGCCGAGAGGTCCGTACGAACGCCCGGCGATGCGGGCTCGAGCACTGCCTCCCCTGCTGCGCCCTCCTGGCCGGCAGGCTTGAGCTTTGCGACCCTGATACGGCTTACGACCGGCAGAAAATCCTCCAGCCTCGCAAACAGCCCCGTGTACCTGATGTTATCGGCCTGCCACGCGACCCAGAGGCCGTCGGGAACCGCGGTGACAGCCGGCCTGGAAAGATCCCCAAGTACGAACTCCCCGCCTTCGAGCAG
>JBMFPI010000392.1:0-2967 GCA_049969195.1 Armatimonadota bacterium | reverse complement strand
GAAAAGATGTTCGGACCGGCCGGGCTTCCGGGATTAGTGATATCTGACCACCTCAAAACGATAGAGCTGGACAGGCTCGTCGCGACCTATGAATGCCTTTCGCCGCGCGATGTCAACTTGCTCCTCTGCCGTGTCAACTCCCTCCAGATCCGGCAGCAGCAGACCGCGACGAATACCACTTTCCACTATCACTCCGTAGCGCTTCGGATCCAGTTCGTTCAGTCCTTTCACCGGCTCTGCCGGCATCAACACGTCCACGGAGCAGGTCAGATCCCCAAGCTCCCACTCTTCCACCGGGAGGAAGCGCGGGTCCCGCACGGCCGCGCTTATCGCGTTGGCTATGATCTCCTCGGCCAGGCTCTCGTGCACAGGCTCGATCGTCCCAATACAGCCTCTCAGTTGGCCGTCACGCTTCAGGCTCACAAAAACCCCCGCGCGCTTAGAGCGGAGCTCTTCCGGCGTGTCCGGCGGGACATCGATGACCCGGCCATCCCGGACATAGGCCTCGATCGCCTTCATCGCTAGTTTGACGTGCGGACTATGCTCACTCATCTTGCTTCTCACCTCCCTTTGGCGCAGGCTCCTGCGTCTGCACGCTTACCTTTTGGCCGAACCTAGGCTCCGTGCCACGCACCAGCCGCTTGATGTTGGGAATGTGTCTGATAACGATTGCGGCTGCCGCCACGCACGCCAACGTCAGATAGGCGGCAGGCACATCCATGGACTTCCACAGTGCCATCTGCACCGGCACTGACAAAGATGCCACGACCGACGCAAGGGAGATGTAGCGCGTCACCGCTACCAGTATTACCCATATCCCGAAGCCCACCGCAGCAATAACCGGGCATAACCCGATGACCACACCCAGGGCAGTCGCGACGCCTTTTCCACCCTTGAACGCGAGGAACACGGAGAAAGTGTGCCCGAACACCGACAGCAGGCCGCCGGCGACGATCCACCACTCGCTCAGACCGAATCTGCGGCAAATCTCGACAGCGGCGAGTCCCTTTGCGGTGTCAAGCGCGAAAACGAGAAGTGCCGGTCCCGGGCCCAGCGTCCTCAGCACGTTCGAGGCCCCGATGTTTCCGCTGCCGAACTGCCGGATGTCGATTCCTCTTGTGAGCTTGCCAACGATCAACCCAAACGGGATTGCCCCCAACAGGTAGCTCGCGGCAAGACACAGTGCGGCCGTCATCCTGTTTTCCTCTCCTTCCTCGCGCGGCGCACGAGCAGTCTGATCGGGGTGCCCTCGTATGAATAGCGGCGCCTGATCTGGTTTTCCAGGTATCTCAGGTAGGAGAAATGCGCAAGTCCGGGGTCATTCACGAACAGCGCGATGGTAGGCGGTTTGACCTGTGTCATCGCGGCATATTTGACCTTGAGGTCCCTACCTTTTCGGGCATAGGGCCGACTTTCCACGGCGTCCATAAGGATCCGGTTAAGCTCGCCCGTCGGGATGCGCAGCGAGTGATTTGCTGCCGCATCTACTGCGGTATCGACCGCCGCCGCAACCCCCATTCCCGTCACCGCAGACGTGAACACCACCGGCGCGTAATCCAGAAAAGGAAGATCCTTGCGCAAGCTTTCGCCGAACTCTTTCATCGGGCGGTTGGAGACTAGGTCCCACTTGTTGACTACCACAACCGACGCCCGGCCGGCTTCGTGCGCAAAGCCGGCCACGCGCTTATCTCCGTCCAGGAGCCCCTCCGCAGCATCGATGACGATCATCGCCACGTCAGCACGCTCCATCGCCCTCACAGCTCGCAAGACGGTGTAATACTCCACTGTGCCCTGAATCTTTCCGGCTTTTCTTATCCCCGCTGTGTCGACAAGCACAAGGGTCTGATCACCGTAACTGAACACGGTATCCACCGCATCCCGGGTGGTCCCGGGCATCTCTGAGACGACGGCGCGCTTCTGGCCGAGGATCGCGTTGAGAAGCGAAGACTTGCCGACGTTGGGTCTGCCCACGATTGCAATCTTGACTGCGTCGTCCAAGTCGGCGCCTTCCGCCGACTTTTCCGGCAACACCTCGACGAGCGCGTCCAGCAGGTCCGCCACCCCCCGGCCATTCAGCGCCGAAACGGGGTATACTTCCCCCAACCCAAGGCCGTAGAACTGCCCGGACTCCCTGTCTCGGGTCTGGTTGTCGGACTTGTTGGCAACTACCAGTATGGGCGTAGAGGAACCGCGCAGCTTGTCGGCGATCTCCTCATCGGCTGGGTTCGGGCCGGACGCGGCATCAACCATAAACAGAATAGCGTCAGCTTCCTCAAGAGCAACCTGAGCCTGAGCAGCAACCTCGGCACGGAGCGGGTCACGCTCGTTGAGCAGGATTCCGCCGGTATCGATAACAACGAACTCCCGACCGCTCCAATCGGCCTCGGCATAGATGCGGTCGCGCGTGACACCCGGCGTATCCTCGACAATCGCTATCCGCTTGCCAACGATTCTGTTGAAAAGCGTCGATTTACCAACATTCGGACGGCCGACTATGGCAACAAGTGGTTTTTGCATCGCGTGTGGGAAAAATCGTACCACAAGAGGTGCAAAGGGTCAATCAGCCCGGCAGGCGCGGTAGAAGTTTAGCCTTGCAGCCGCTGCCCCCCGGGACCGTCATCCTGAACTCGATTCAGGATCTATTTTTTCGGCGCCTGGATGCTGAAACTAGTTCAGCATGACGTGATTTCTGGGGAAGTGAACCATATCTGGATGGGCCCGGGTATACTACGCCGGCCCCAGGTCCTGCCGGCATATTACCGGCACCCAGCGGCCTGCGGTCTTCCGGCCGCGTAGATGTCCTCTCCCTCGACGGGAGAGGGCGGGGGTGAGGGATCATATGCCATGGCCACTCAGCGCCGCACAGGCTTGCCGGGTTCATTCACCGCAGTCGTAACCGTCAAACCATCCGCACCTTGCGAGGTGTTTGCTGCTGGTTCATACTGTCTCCATTGCTGAGTGCGTGGA
>JBMFPI010000391.1:0-2975 GCA_049969195.1 Armatimonadota bacterium | reverse complement strand
GTCCTCGAAGTAATAATCGGCAAACCGCCTGACCAGCATCGGCTGCGTCACGCAGGGCACCGAAAGCCCGAAGACCCCTACCCTCAAGCCGCCGCGTTCCAGAACCACGCACGGCAAGAACCGCGTGTCCGAGCCGTGGTTTCGGGTTCTTCTCAGGTTCGCGCTCAGAACCGGGAACCGCGCCCGCGAGGTCTTCGACAGAAGCCCCGCGCGCAGAAAATGAAACTCGCGATTGCCCATACACATCGCGTCATAGGGAACCGCATTCATCAGATCCAGCACCGGTTCCCCGCCAGGCCGCCAGAACACGTTGCCGGCCCAGATCGCGTCTCCCGAATCCAGGATCAGGCTCTCCGGAAGCTCGGCCCTGAGCTCGTGAAGAAATCGGGCCCGGTCGGGGGTGAGGCGATTGTGGATGTCCGAGGTGTGCAGGATCACCAGACGGGCCATCAGGCGACGGCCTCCGGACCCGCCTTTCCTTCTTCCTGCTCGTCGAGCATACTCAGGAAGCGTTCCACTGCGCCCTCCCACTCGCCGCGGGACTTCAGGATTATCTCTATTGCCTCCCGCACAGCACCGCGCCCGCCCGGCCGCTCGGTCACGACGTCCGCGCGCCGTTTCACCTCCTCCGAGGCGTTGGCCACCGCAATGGATACCCCCGCGTGCTCAAACGCGCGCAGGTCGTTAAGATCGTCCCCTATGAACGCGATCTCCTCGCGCGAGAGGCCGTGACGGGCCGCGATCTCGTCTATCGCCTTGGACTTCACCCACGAGTTCTGATAAAGATCACTGACCCCGAGCGCCCGCGCGCGCTCCTCTACTGCCCGGGACACGTTTCCCGTGATCCAGGCGATCTTGAGTCCGTGGTTCATCGCAAGGCGAATGCCGAGGCCGTCGTGGGCGTGGAACGACTTGATCTGCTCGCCGTCGTGGATGATCATAGCACCGTCGGTCAAGGTGCCGTCTACATCCATCGCAAGCAGCTTCACCCTCGAAAGCTTATCCTTCAACAAACGAGTTCCTCTGGATGTCAGACGATCCCCGCGGCGACCAGGTCCTTAAGCATCAGCATTCCGACCGGTCTGCCGTCAACGAGCACGGGGAGCTCGCCGATCTGTTTGGGCGGTGCTTCCATCCTGCGGAGCCCCTCTGTAGCGAACCTGTCCGGCTCAATCGTGCGCGGGTTGGCCACCATAACTTCCGAGGCTTTCTTCGCCAGCGCCCTGTCGTCGGCCAGAAGGGCACGGCGGATGTCGCCGTCCGTGATGATCCCTATCAGCTTGCCGTCGCCATCAACCACGCACGCGGCGCCGGCTCCTGCTTTCGTGATGGCGAACATCGCGTCGCGAAGCAGCGCGTCGGCCCCGACGATAGCTACTGCGTCCCCCGTGCGCATGACATCAGACACCCGCAGGAGCAATCTGCGGCCCAGCGCACCGCCTGGGTGGAAGAGCGCGTAATCGTCCTTTGTAAACCGCCTGGCCTCCATTACGGCGAGCGCCAGAGCGTCTCCCAGAGCAAGGGCGGCGGTCGTGCTCGTTGTCGGGGCGAGGTCCAGCGGGCAGGCCTCGCACTCTACGGACACGTCCAGCACCACCTGAGCATACCGCGCCAGCGTAGAATCCGTCCTCCCCACCATCGCGATCATCTCGGCGCCGATTCTTGCAATGGAGGGCAAGATCTTCACAAGCTCCTCCGTCTCCCCGCTGTTGGAGAGCGCCAGTACTACGTCCTGACGCGTCACTACGCCCAGGTCGCCGTGAACCCCCTCAGCCGGGTGCAGGAACAGCGACGGCGTGCCAGTGCTCGAGAACGTGCCCGCCAGCTTGCGCCCGACCGCACCTGACTTGCCCATCCCAGTCACTACAAGCCTGCCCCGGCAGCTCAGGATCATCTCGACCGCCTTCGTGAAAGACTCGTCAAGGCGACCGATAAGCTTGAGTATGGCCTCGGCCTCGTTTCTGAGCGTCTCGCGAGCTCGATTGAGCGCTTTGCGTCGGTCTTCTTCAGTGAAAGTCCGGTCTGACATAATGTCTCCGGGGCAATTATAACACACCCTTACTGATCCTGAGTCAGCCCGACATACCCCGGAATGATTTCGGCCCTGGGTGGATCGCGTCCTAGACACGGTAGAAGTCGTCGTGAGCGGTGAGATCTAACTAGCACGACGAGATTCCTCACTTCGCCCGGAACAAGAGGTTCTTGCGGTAGAACGCAAACCCGGCGTTTTCCGCGATTCGATGCTTCTCAGTTGAGCGGAAGAATTGCCTAAATGTGCCCATCGCAACAGCCGGGGGAATAGCGGTACTTTATGAGTGCACTCTCAGGCTCCGTTCTGGGCAAGATCGTGCAGTGCCGATGATCCCGGGACACAAGAGTAGGCGGCCAAATGCGGAAGGTGATTCATTGCAGCACCATGGCCGCATCGCGATCCTGCGTGCCGTCCAATTCGGAGGGTTGCGAATAATGTCCCCTCAGGGCAAAATACAGGGCGGCAATGAGGCAGGCGAACCCACCAACTTCCAGCGAAATCTGCACGCCAAACCTCTGCGCGATCCACCCGACCTGTAGCGCGCCTAGCGGCGCCAATCCCATGAAAACCAGCGTTCGCAGGCTCAGTATCCGCCCCCGCAGCTCGTCGGGTGAGGCAACCTGGACAATGCTGTTCGAAACCGCCAGGAAAAGCATCATCCCGAACCCCACCACCACCAGCCACATCACAGAGAGCGAATAACTGCGCGTGTTGGAGAGCGCTATTATGCCCGCGGGGGCAAGGATGCTGCCGGCGACTACTATCTTGCCCGGCACGAACGCCCGGCCGAAGGCCGCAACCGCGATTGCCGCACCTACTGCCCCTGCGCCTGCGGCGGACACCAGCAGCCCGAAACGCTCCGGCCCGACTCTGAGGACCTCCTTGGCAAGCGCCGGTATCAGGGTGCCATACTGAAGACCGAAGACACTTGCAATGCCGGTCA
>JBMFPI010000390.1:0-2997 GCA_049969195.1 Armatimonadota bacterium | reverse complement strand
ATACGTCTTCGGCGATTTGACGCTCCTTCATCAAGCAAAAGCACCACCGAAAAAGTGCCTCTGGCAACAGCCTGTATAATAGTCAGGCCATGGCGGATGAAGATGCCGAGCTTATGCGCCGCGCAGCGGCGGGTGACGAGCAGGCTTTTGCAAGCTTGTTTGAGCGCCACTACGCCCGTGCCGTCAATATAGCCTATCGCTCCACAGGCGACGCGGACCTGGCCGAAGACATCGCCATGGAAGCATTCGCCCGCGTATATGAGTCCCGCAGGTTTTTCAGAGGAAGCGCGAAGTTCTCCACCTACCTGTACCGCGTAGTCGTCAACCTCACCATCAACGCGGCGAAGCGAGCCCGGATCGCGCGGGAAGAGCCTCTTACCGACGACTCCGTCGCGGTGCTGGCGGCGGACGACCCATCGGCGCAGGCTCAGCGCTCCGAGACCGCACGCCGGGTGCGTGAGGCCGTGCTCGCCCTGCCGCCGAACCAGCGAATCGCGTTGATACTGACCCGCTATCAGGGCATGAGCTACGAGTCGGCCGCCGAGGCGATGGGCGTATCGGTCAAGGCTCTGGAATCGCTGCTGCATCGGGCTAAGGCTAACCTGCGAAAGGCATTGCAGGATTACGTGTAGCCCCCAGCTTTTGCGCCCGGCTTGCCCTGAAAACAGAGTGACGGCTCATCAGCCCGACATGGCTTCTGGCCGGCACAAAGCTTCGGGTGTAAGCATCAGGTAATTGGTGTTACAAAAATCTATGTGCAGGGGCCGCAGGTTTTTGCGGCTCTCCATTGTCATAGTAAATGCAAGGGTGCTGAAAATGAACTGCTCACGATTCAGGAGGTTAATCCCGAAATATCTCGACGGTCAGCTCGCTGAGGATGACGCCCGGCGTGTTCGGGCGCACCTAGACGCGTGCATCGACTGCCGCGCGGAAGCAGATTCTGCCCGGAGAATTCTTGAGTTGCTGGCGGAATGGCCCGCCGTCGAGCCGCGACTGGGGTTCGGCGCGTTGCAGGAGCGGCTGGTGCAGCGCACGAGGCGATCAACTCAACCGGTTCTTCCTGTACCAAGCTGGGCGGCCGCAGCGCTCGCCGTGTTGAGTATCGGTGTCGGGGCAGCGCTCGGAGTCCGGCCCGCACAGCACGAGCCGCCGGGGCCGTTAACCGAGGCGCAAGTTGCGAGCGCTGTTGGTCTTGTGCACTATGACGATCTTATCGAGGCGTCGCTTGCCGAGGGCATGGGCGCAGAAGGAGCAGTGAGATGAAGAAGGGTTGGCTTGTTCTGATTGCACTTCTGGCGGTCCTTGCGGGCACGTCATACGGTGCGTCAAGGCTGCTCCTGCAGGTGCGAGCAGGAGTTCTGGCCGGGGAGCCCGGCCTTGCTATGCTTCAGAGCTATGTCGGCCTGACCCCGGATCAGCGCAGCCGGCTGGCTGATATCGACATGCAGTTCGCGCGGACGAGGTCCGTGCTCCGACAGAGAGTCTGGGACGCGAGAGATCGCTTTCTGGCTGCGGTTCGCGACCCGGAATCCAGCGACGAAGAGATCGCCGCCGCGCTGAGACGATTCGTGCGGGCGCGCGAGGAGATGGCCGTGAACACGATCAGCTACATAGTCGAGGTTCGCAGATATCTGACGCCTGCGCAGCGGGACAAGTTGATCAGCGTCGTGGAAAGGGGCGTTTGCGGACCCTGTATGGGCAGCGATGCTGGATGCGACAGGCCGGGCGGCGGCGCTTGCGGGATGGGTGCACTCGGCGCCCTCGGACGCGGAAGACACGTAACCGGGCGCTAGAGCGCGCGGGATAGGTTTTGTAACCGGGATGGCGGATGGCCCGTCCTATAGGATGCGTTGAGAAGCTCTGTTTACCAGGTTTGGTGTGCCGGTAATGCCGGCAACACGGGTGCGAAGGCAAGCTGAGAACGAAGGAGGTTCTTCAAAATGAGGACGAAACTGATTGTCGGAATTCTGATCGCGGCGTTGGCGATCACGGGAAGCGTGATGCTCAACGCGGCCCCCCGAAACCGTTCAGCGGGTGCGGCGCCCCCGGCCGGCGTAACTGCGGGACCGGCTGGACTGGCCAATCCGGGCGCCGGGCCGGGTTGTCCGTTAGGCCCGGGATTCATACTGGGCAGACTGGCTAAGGCGCTCGAACTCACCAACGCGCAGATCGCGGAACTGAAGCAGATTCATCAGGACTTCCTGAACGCTACGGCAACCGCGAGGGACCAGCTTCAGGCCAAGATCAAGGAGATGCTCCAGCTCTGGAGCGCCGATCAGCCCGACGCAGCGGCTATTAAGGCTCTGGCCGCGGACATAGACGCGTTGAGAGCTCAGATCAGGGATGCCGGCATAGATCACCTGGTCAACGCGCTGAACGTGCTCACACCGGCTCAGCGCGAGAAGCTGCGCACCATGCTCAAGCAGTGGGCGCCGAGGTGCATCAGCTGTATGGGCTGCGGACCTGGTCTCGGGTGCGGACTGTGCTGCGGTGTGGGCATGGGCCCCCGCGGCCGGATGGGCTGCGGGATGGGCGCCGGGGCCGGAATGGGCCCGGGCTGGGGCAACGGAACCGGTCCTCGTGGCGGAACTGCTGCCTGCCCGTTGACCTGGTAAGACCGACCGGATAAGCTCTGTGAGCTTCACGGGGCCGGGCGGAAGCCCGGCCCCGTGCGGTTGTTTGTGCCAAACCGCTCTGCCCATGACGTTCCGCCACGCTGGACCGGCTGTAACTCTTGTGCGCATAGCGCGCGTCGCGCAATAACAACGGCTCGTCGGATTCCCGTGACGCGAGCGTGGCACCGCGAATCGGGACCGGCCAAGTATACCCCTACCCAGTCTGACCTAGCAACCGGCGTCTCTCCTCTGCAGCAACGGCTAGGCATGTATCGGGTTCTGACAGACTGTTATGCCATGAGAATTTTGTAACCGTCAAACCATCCGCACCTTGCGAGGTGTTTGCTGCTGGTTCATACTGTCTCCATTGCTGAGTGCGTGG
>JBMFPI010000389.1:0-2999 GCA_049969195.1 Armatimonadota bacterium | reverse complement strand
CCGGCACCGGTACAGGTAACCGAACAGGAAGCCAATCGCCGCGCAAGAGCCAAGGGCCAGCGGCCCGAACCAATCGTCCAACTCGGGCATGATGCCCAGGGTCATCGACAGTATGCCGAGCAGAGTGCAGAAGGCTGTAACTGCGGGCACGGACGCGATCGCCAGAGCGAGCGAATAGAACGCGGTGCGCAAAAACGATTCCGGGAGGTAATCCTCCTTGCGGTTTGACTTGACTGTCCCGGGTTCGTCGGCCATCGCGTTTACCTCACGTCTGGTTGTAAGACGACCAACATTGGCCTGTTGTTCGCGCGGGCCGGGGCCGCCAACCGACAACCGACAATCAACAGTCAGCAATCCCAGCGAAAGGAGCACATCATGACCGCGACTACAACGGCAAGAGAAGCCGGCAGAAAGGACGGCAGGATCATCAGCTATCCGATGGCGGCCGTCAAGATCCCCAAAGGTGCGCTGGTCAACATCAACGCGGCCGGCTACGCCACCAACGCAACCGACGCATCGGGCGAGACATTCGCGGGCGTCGCCTACGAGACCGTCGACAACTCGGCAGGCAGCCCCGGCGATCTGTCCATCCGAGTCGAGACAACCGGCACGTTCGTCTTCGTAGACGGCGGCGGGAATGGTGCGCAGACGGACGTCGGCGTCGAGTTCAAAATCGTCGACAACCAGACGGTGACCGACGCCTCGACCACCAACAACCTCAAGGCCGGGGTCGCCGTCGAGTCGATCAGCGCGACCCGGGTCAGGATCAGGATCGACCGATACGCGAGCTAGCAGCCGTTGAGGGTCCGATTCCTTGACGGCTGGACGGTCTCCATCCGCCATCGGACTCTCCGGCCCTCGAAAGATCAAACGAAAGGAGTGTTTGCATGCCACTCACCAGATCGGACGTACCGAACCTTCTCGAAGACGGCCTGAAAACTGTCTTCTTCGAAGCGCTCGAGAGCGCGGCAGGGGACTACGAGCGCATCGCCACGATTGTGTCCTCCGAAAGCGATGAGGAAGTCTACCCGTGGCTCGGGGCGGTGCCGACCGTGCGGGAGTTCACCGATGAGAGGATGCCGCTGGGCCTCCTGGAGCACAGCTACACAATCAGGAATAAGACCTGGGAATCGTCCATCGCGGTAGAGCGGGCCGCGATCGAGGACGACAGGTACGGCCAAATCAGGCTGCGAATTCAGTCGCTGGCGCGCGAGGTCAAGCGGCATATGGACGAGCTGGTGTTCACCCTCCTCCAGGACGGATTTACCTCACAGTGCTACGACGGCCAATACTTCTTCGACACGGACCATTCGAGCGGCGAGTCCGGGACTCAGTCCAACAAGGGCACGTCGCAACTTGACGCGTCTGCTTTGCAGGCCGCGATCACCGCCATGATGAAGTTCAAAGACGACCGCGGCAAGGTGCTCGGGGTGGTGCCGGATGTGCTCGTGGTTCCGCCCGACCTTCAGTGGACGGCGATGGAGCTGCTCGAATCCACTTACTGGCCGGAAGAGGGTAGCTCGACAGCACGACTCTCCTCGAACGTTCTCAAGGGCAAGCTGGACCTGATAGTCTCGCCCTACCTGACGGACCCGAACGACTGGTTCGTGCTCTCGACGAAAGGCGTGGTCAAACCGGTCCTGATGCAGATGCGCACCCCGGTTGAGTTCGCTGCGCTGGAGTCGGACTCGGAGACCGGTTTTATGCGCGATCAGTATATCTACGGCGTGCGTGCTCGCTACAACGCGGGCTACGGCCTCTGGCAGATGGCGTACGGCAGCAAGGTGGCTTGAGCGACGGGTTAGAGTGCAATAAAGCCCAATCCCTGCGTTTTCGGCGATTTGACGGACCTCAAAACCGAGTGTAAGAATCGCCGAAAACGCGCCTGTCGCAACAGCCTGGAAGGAGCTGACAAATGGCCATCACGATCACCACTGCCGAGGTCAAGCGCAAGGCGATGATAACGACGTCTGATCACGACGCCGCCATTGCCGCGCTTATCTCGGAGATGCAGCCGGCTCTGGAGTACTCAATCGCCGACGCGTACCTTGAGGCGATCTCGAACGCAAACCTTCAGGCGACCCTGAAGCTCGGTATGCTCGAGGTCATCACCGGTGAGTTCCTGGAGCAGTTGAGAAGAGAGGCCGGAGCGTCGGAGCAGTTCTCAGTCGCCGGCCTTGCGATCGGCCCCGCCGCGCAGACCGGTATCGATCTAATCGAGCAGGGCGCCTCCCGCTTGGCGCCTTTCCTCAAGAACGCACTCCCCATGATGTCGGAGAACCCGGCCGCGTCTACGACATCCGACGATGAGACCGTGTTCTCCATCGAGCAGGAGGTGTGGTAGGTGGTCCTATCGGATCGAGTCAACCATAAGCTCACAAGTTACGGCGAGGAGTTTGCGGTTGGCGGAAACACCTATCGAGGAGTGTTTGCCGTGTTGAACTCGGGCACGATGCACGCCTACCTGGACGATGTAGAACTCATGGGCGTCGCACGGCCTGCGCTGATGCTTGTTACCGGGGCCGATGTCTCCATCGCCGTAAACGATCGTATTACATGTGACGGCCGGACTTACACCGTCCTCAAGACCTCAAACCACAGGATCGGGGACACCACGGTCGTCAAGATCGCGATACTTGCATAAACCTGGGCGGGCGGCCGGGCAACTGTCGATCCCGGAACCGTCGTTCCGGCCGTCTGCCATCAACCATTCCCCGGAGGAGGCAATGGATAGCAACCACGTACCTTTGAACGACTGGATAAGCTTGGCCCTCGGCCTGGTGGGTTTTGCCACGGCCCTGCTTGCCCGGAGAGACCGGCTTCCGGCGTGGGCGCGCAAGTGGCTCAAGCGGATCGGACCTTCTCGGATTACGGATGCCATCGAACGTGCCGCCGCCATCGCCGAGCTCTCGCCGGACGCGCGCCGCAGACAGGCGGTGATGTACCTGCAAAAGCTGACTATCAAAGAGCTCGGATTCCCGGTCCCGGCTTCGATTGCG
>JBMFPI010000388.1:0-3036 GCA_049969195.1 Armatimonadota bacterium | reverse complement strand
CAGGCGTTCTCCATTTCACGGGCGATATCGGGCTTTTGCTTATAGAGGTCGGTCTTCTCGGCGATGTCGGCTTCGAGGTCAAAGAGCTGGGTCTTGCCCTCCATGCGCACCAGTTTCCAGCGTCCCCGGCGGACAGCCGACTGTGGGCCGTATCGCCAGAACAGCCATTCATGAGGCGCATCCGATTTCCTGCCCTCAAGATACGGCAGCAAATCGACGCCGTCCAGCGCTTTGGCCCCGGACCTCGGAGCACCCACACCCGCTGCAGCGAGGCAGGTGGGATGGATGTCAAGCGCGATCACCGGGTGATGGTAAATCCTACCTGCCGGTATGCGCCGTTTCCACTGAACCAAGAACGGCACCCTGATCCCGCCTTCGAGCACCTGGCCCTTGAACCCGCTCAACGGATCGTTGCGCGAGGCGTTTGAGGCGGTCGGGCCGCCGTTATCGCTGATGAAAAAGATCAGCGTGTTGTCGTAGACGCCCGTTGAGCGCAGGGCGTTCAGCGCGACTCCGACCGCATCGTCCATTGCCGAGAGCATCGCGGCCATCTTCCGGCGTTTCGTATCGGTGATGTTCTTAAATCGGTTGATATACCTGTCCGTTACCTCCAGAGGTGTATGCACTGCGTTGAAGCACAGCATCAGGAAAAACGGCTGATCGGAATGTTTTCGTATGAACGCCGCCGCCTCGCGTCCGAAAGCGTCGGTGAGATACGTATCCTCGGTTACGGGCTGCGTTCCGCGTAGTATGGCTGAGTTGTAAGGCAGCGGCTCGCTGAAGAAGTAGCTGCGGCCGCCCGAGAGGAAGCCGAAGAACTCGTCGTATCCGCGTTTCACTGGCTGCATCTCAGGCTTGGTTCCAAGGTGCCACTTGCCGACGAAGCCAGTCGCGTACCCCGCCTTCTTGAGTCGCTCGCCAATCGTTACCTCGGAAAGCGGAAGCCCGAAGTCTCCCACGACGTTTGGGCCGGGGTTGAACTCATGTCCGAACCGCTGCTGATAGCGCCCGGTTTGTAGCCCGGCACGAGTCGGGCTGCACACAGGACAGGACACATACCCGTTCGTGAACCGAACGCCGTTTGTGCCGATGGAATCGATGTTCGGTGTCGGGACGTCTTTGCAGCCCTGAACGCCAAGGTCGGCATAGCCCAGATCATCGGCTACTATGACCACGATGTTGGGCCTGTCGGGTCCCGAGAGCGTGTCGG
The DNA here is from genome assembly GCA_049969195.1 of Armatimonadota bacterium. Classification (GTDB taxonomy): domain Bacteria; phylum Armatimonadota; class UBA5829; order UBA5829; family UBA5829; genus CALJES01. The sequence goes on along the minus strand of JBMFPI010000388.1, from coordinate 1,826 downwards.
CTCGCAGGATCGCTGGCGCGACCAGGCTCGCAGACCCCGCGCCGACTAGCGTAAGGAACTGCCTGCGCGATATGCCCTTTGCTTGCTCGGCTCCCATGCTCTTCCTCCTTCTAACGATACCGTTTCGGATACCGGTTTTGCCCAAACCATAAGACGGTTCAGTTCCGCGGGAATCACGTCATGCCGAACTTGTCTCAATATCCTGACGCCGCAGGAACCGATCCTGGATCAAGTTCAGGATGCCCCGATCCGGGGCGTTCGTGCCCGCAAGAATGAACTGATACCCGAACACAGAAAAGCCGGCGCTCGGCCGGCCAAGTGTGAAATGACATTACTATCCGGCCTCGATCCGTGCGACGGGATCCCTGGTAACGATTCTGGGCTCGCCCCAACAGGCCCAGTCGGCGGTAGAGTTGTCGTTTGGTCCGACGTCAGTCACAAACTTCAGGCGGATCGTCTTGCCCCTGAGCGACGACAGGTATGCCGAAATCTCTTTCCATTCGCGCTTTGCCCAGTTCTCATTGACGAGAACCTGTTCGCGCCCCGAGTCATCTATAGCCAGCACGGTGAACACGACGCCGTCCGAGGGATTGCCTCCGTCGCGCAGGCCGATGAACGTGCGGAACTCGCAAGGTGCCTCAGGTAGCTCGACCCGGCGCGTGATGCCCCAGGTATACCCGACCCCTCCGATCCACGGCGGGTGAGCGAATATGCCGCGCTTGGTCACTCCTCCACATGCCAGGCTCTCGATCTGGAACGTAGCGCCGGAGGCTGTGCTCGGGCCGGTCTCATTGCCGCCGCGGTACGCGTAGCCGAACCTGAACCCGCCTTTGTCGGTCAGGTCCCACACGGCCGGGTGCTCCACGACCGACTGCACCCCGAACTCGCGCACCTGTCTGAACCCGTCTGAGGAAACCTCGACAACCAGCCTGTCCTTTACGACCCTCGGTTCGCCCTCGAGTGAGATCCTCACGTCGCACGGGTCGTGCTGATCTTGCTCGACGACCAGGCCGAGCTTGCCCGATTCGAGCGCGCATTTCACCTGCGGCTCGGGTCCGCCATGAATGTTATAGCGCAGGTCGATTCTGAATCCGCCGGGGCCTGTCTGCCTCAGTCCTATCTCGAACGCGGGCACGACCGTCAGCACATACCAGGCCTCTAGCTCGCGGTCCTCGGCCGATCTCGCCGACGCCCTGACCCACAAGCGGCTTCCAGGCACGGTGCTCTCGGGCACGACCAGCGGCACTTCGGCGTTGATCCGTCCGTTTTCAGCGCCCGTCAGGCTCACTACCACAGGCTTCATTCCCTCGAAGCCGACGGACGCAGTTGACACCCCCTTCGCCCTGCCGGAGAAGCTCAGCGCGGCGATGACTTTCTGCCCCGGGACGACCCTATCGCAAGCTGTTGCGATAAACGCGTTTTCGGCGATTCTGCTGCCTGGTTGAGGAGCGTCGGATCGCGGAAAACGCAGGGTTTGCGTTCTTTCGCAACAATCTCCATCCAGTCTCAACCTGAGGGATATCGCGCTTTCGGCGACAGATCTGGATGGCTGAATCACGTATCTGCGCGCACCTTCGCGGACTTTTAGCCATACCATATCGTCCTGGGCCGGGCGCAGCTCGACCGGACCAAGGTTCTTTCCCTCGGCGTCGAAGGCCACACATGTGCCCGGGCGGCCGGTCCTGATACCGATCTCGTCGTTTCCGTAGATGTCTGTGATCTCGATCCGGCGTGCGGCGCGCCGAACCGCTATTGATCCCCTGGCGCCGAGTCCGCCGTATGTGACGGGCACTCCCCTGCCGTCCAGGTATTCGTACTCAGGCGAG
>JBMFPI010000387.1:0-3061 GCA_049969195.1 Armatimonadota bacterium | reverse complement strand
ATATTGACCAGGAGGGCAAAGCGGCATAGAATAGACGAGCCACCAGCCAACTTTCCACTATGGCTGGGACAGGCTCTGCGTTCTATACTATACCAACGACCTCCCAACACGGGCCAGCGACGCAAACTCTTCGAGAGATAATGTTTCGCCTCGCCGGTTCGGGTCGACCGAGGCCGCGGTCAGTACCGCCAAAGTCTGCTCTTTCGACCAGCCCAGCTCGGGCGACGAACTCAGCGCGTTCAAAAGAGTCTTCCGACGCTTACCGAATGCCGCGCGCACAATGCGAAAAAACGATTGCTCATCCGACACCTCGACTGGCGGTCTGTCGCGAACGGTCAGTCTGATCAGCTCTGAGTCCACCTCCGGCACCGGATAGAAAACTCTCCGCGATACGGGCATAATGCTTTCGATATCGCACTGGTACTGGACGAACACGCTGATGGAACCGTAGCCGGGAGTGGCGGGGGCGGCCCTCAAACGCTCGGCGACCTCCTTTTGCACCATCAGCAACATTTCGGAGAACAGGCCTCGGGAAGCGAGGAGGCCGGTAATGATGGGGCTGGTTATGTAATAGGGCAGATTGCCGACCGCGATCCATTTGCCGTCAGCCCGCTCGCGCACGAACGAGGGCAGATCGAGCTTAAGCACGTCAGCAATGACAACCTCTACGCCGTGTATGCCGGCAAGCACCTCGTCCAAAATCGGCTTGAAGCCGGGGTCGACCTCGACACTCACCACCCTGGCCCCTCGACCGGCAATCTCGCGCGTAACGACTCCCAGACCCGCTCCGATTTCGAGAACGTTCACACCCGGCCGCGCCTCGGAAGCATCAACAATCCGGGTCAGCACATTCCGGTCTATCAGGAAATGCTGTCCGAGCCGCTTCTTGGGCCGCATACCGTAGCGAACCAAAAGCCGCTTGACCTGGCTTGGTGATGTGAGGTTCATCAGTGGTGCGGGGCCGCGTGGGACGCCCCAAGTAGCGTAGCAACAGCCGAGCGTCCCGATCACCGTCCCCGGACAGGTATGTGAGACTCTACCTGGTCAGCACGTGCACCGTCACGGTCTTCCGTCCGAAGCGAATAGCCTCGCGATACGTAGGAAACCCCAGATCGATGCGGTTGCTCTTGATAGATCGGCCGCGGTCCGCAGCGACCGCGTGCCCGTATCCTTCGATATATAAATGTGTGCCGAGCGGGATCACGCACGGATCAACAGCCGCGACCCCGTACCCTGCCTGCAGCCCACACGCAGTGCGGCCGGTTGCATACCTACCGCAACTTCGTGGGCCGGGGTCATACGCTGTAGCTTGCATGATCAGCACGCGCCTAGTTCGAAACGCGCCGCGGCTTGTGTACCGTCCTCGAGAGCCTATGCAGACCACCCTGTTGACGGGGTTCTTGGTAATCTCGGTGCCGACAATGGTCCTGGAAACAGGCTTATCGTTCTCGTAACGCACGCGGCACCGAACGACCTTCTGGCCGACCTCCCCCGGTCGGATCTCCCTCACCCGTCCTGCAGGGATTGACCTGGAAAAGGTTTTCACCGTGTCATATTCGATCGGCTCGGTTACCGTTTCCAGTTCGTACCTGATCCGTACGACCGAGATCTTCGTGCCGTCCCTCACTCGCTCCGTAAGCGAAGGTGTCACCAGGTCATTCGGTCCGACGTCGACCCCTGCTTCCTTCAGCACTGCCCCGACGGTGAGCTGAGTCGTCCGAAACTCACGACGCAGCCCCTCGGACTCTATAGTAACCGTCGCGGACAAGGCCGGCTGCCCAGAGGTTTTCCGGGCTGCTGCCTCATTTCGGTTGGCCCAACCTGCCGTGACTGCCCCCAGGAAAACAACAGCAGCCACGCAGGCGCTTCCGAGCCGAAACTTTCGTCTCCGCAAGACATCGCCTCCTTCTCGCACGCCGACCACCCAAAATCCAGCTTCCGCACAGATAGATCGTGAGGATTTCGCGCCTAGGGGGTCTCGCGTGAGCAATTCATACTACCACCCCAGCCCCCAGATGTCAAGTCCGACTGCGGGCGAGGTCGTTGCGATGGGTACGTTTTCGGCGATTGTCCGGCGCAGTTGAGGGACCTCGAAGCGCCAAGAACGCCGGGTTTGCGTTCTATCGCTACAACCTGTGCGGCGGGCGGTTTCTTGACACCTGAAGGGGGCTCCTGTAAGATTGTGTTTGTTGCGCCGGATCCGTTTTATTACGCGAGTGATTATGGGAGACACTGTGTATGCACCTGACCGCCATTACGGACGAGATATCTATGGACTTTGCCCACGCGCTGGACGTGATGGCCGAATACGGCTGCAAGTCGGCCGAACTACGCAGCCTGTGGGATACCAACATCGCCGATCTGACGCCGGAACAGCTTGACGAGGCCCAGCGCATTCTGGACCGCAAGGGTTTCCAGGTCTGCTGCCTCGCCTCGCCGCTTTACAAGTGTGAGCTGGGAAGCACTACCAGCAGCGGCGCAGTCGGCAGGACTCACCAGGCAACAGCCCGAACCGCGGACGAACAGCTAGATCTGCTCAAGCACCTCGCCGCGGTTGCGAAACGGTTCGGAACGCCGTACATAAGGATATTCTCTTTCTGGAAGCGTGGGGACCTGAGCCCGGAAATCGAGACTGCGATTGCCGAGGGTATCTCGGACGGCGTTAAGTTCGCCGAAGACACAGGCGTGGTGTTGCTGATGGAAAACGAACACGCCTGCTACCTGGGCACAGGGGTCGAGACCGCACGTTTCGTCGAGTGCATCAACTCGCCTGCCCTGAAGGCGGTGTGGGACCCAGGCAACGCGTTCTTGGCCGGTGAGAAGCCGTTTCCCGACGGCTACGAAGCGATCAAAAGTCACGTCGCGCACGTTCACGTAAAAGATGCTGAGCTCCTGGCTTCGGGCAAGAAGCGTTTCGTAGTCGTTGGTGAGGGTGAAGTGGATTACCCGCGCCAGCTCGCGGCGCTTAAGTCGGACGGCTACGATGGTTACATATCTCTGGAAACGCACTATCGTCCTTTCGCCGGCACGCCTGAGCAGGGCTCCCGACTTTGCCTGCAAG
>JBMFPI010000386.1:0-3066 GCA_049969195.1 Armatimonadota bacterium | reverse complement strand
CGGGTCACTTATCGCGAGACTCAATGCGACCGACGGCATCCGCTACTATCACTTCGACGAGCTTGGCTCGACGCGGCTGCTGACCGACGCCGACGGCGACATCACCGACCGCTACACCTACGACGCCTACGGCTCGCTTCTTTCTCACGATGCCTACACCGGTTCCGTCCAGCAGCCCTACGGATACGTTGGCCAGCTCGGCTACCACACTCACTGGATGGAGCCCGACTTCGGACTGCTGCAGCTTGGGGTGCGGTTCTACGATCCGGAGGTGGGGAGGTTTGGGCAGAGGGATCCAATGCAGGATGGGCTTAACCAGTATGCCTATGCGGATGGCAACCCCATTTGGCACGTGGACCCCACCGGCGAGTTCGTCATTGTCATCGCAGGCGGATGTGCAATCGGAGCCGCAGAGCTTTCACTTGCGGTCGGGGCTATTGCCAGTTATGCCTGCGGCTCCAACGAGGACTGCAGGAGGGCTGTTGCCGAAGCGGCGGAATCGCTGTACGCTGCAATAATGAATGCGGCGCGTGCGACCGGTCGGTGCTGTCTCAAGGTTCTCAAGATTCGATGTTCTGGGAGTGGAATTCACACGAGGCATCGCCATCCATTTCCTCACCCGACGAGACCAGGAAAGAAGTGCTGGAAGAAGCACATCCACATAAGGTGCCATTTCTCGGGTATCCCCAACTCGGAGTTTCTCAACAAGCCGATCGGATTTGGGCCGTGTTACAGGAAGCCTGATGGTCCAGAGACTTGGTAGGAGGCGTGTGTGACGAAACGAGAACTGATGGACATCGCCAAACGTATTGCCGAGGACGTGCGCACAAAGACCTACGAGCATTGGATTGCGCAAGACTTACCAATGATATACACGCAGGTGGTAAACGGTGAGGAAGTCTGCGTGGAGATCGATGCCCTGGAAACACGTCCAGACTCGTTACAGATAGGCGTCGGGGTGTCGGCGATGTCGGGAAAGACCTTGTGCGGGTTGTCATTCGTGCCCAGCGTCGGCTACTCTGTCGTTGTCTATCGTAAGGGGAATGGGGAGACCTCGCTTGGATAAAGACGGAAACATCTGCCTGCTGTTGAACGTATGGGACGCAGACTCGAACCGGGTGGAGTTCAGCGCCAACGGCACGGAGTATGAGCTGGTCTACGACACCACGGCGGGAATTCCTGCAGTGATAGAGGAATCGACATCGGGGTCGACCGCCTACTATGTCCGAGAGCCGGGCGGGTCACTGATCGCGAGACTCAATGCGACCGAGGGCATCCGCTACTACCACTTCGACGAGCTTGGCTCGACGCGGCTGCTGACCGACGCCGACGGCGACATCACCGACAAGTATGCCTACGACGCCTACGGCTCGCTTCTTTCTCACGACTGCTACTCCGGCTCCGTCTCCCAGCCCTACCAATACGTAGGCCAGCTCGGCTACTACACTCACTGGATGGAACCAGACTTCGGATTGCTCCAGTTGGGCGTGCGGTTCTATGACCCGGAGGTGGGGAGGTTCACCAGCAGGGACCCAGCGCGAGAGGGAGTCAGCCACTATGGATATGTGGGGAATTCCCCCTTGCAAGCTGTGGATTCCTGGGGGCTGAAGAGAACCGACGTATCGAACGACGACGTGCTCGTGAGGTGTCTGGACGGGATCAGAAGTTGCCTGTGCAAGGCATACGCCAACGCCATAGATAGTGTCCGCGAGTGGGTCACGGACGACGATGATCCAAGTGCGGACGCATACACCGGGTGGAAACGGCACCGTGGCAGCCTCTGCGGAATGCTCAATCACTACGAACCCAATATTGTGTTCAACCCTAAGGGTCTAAGCTGGTCAAGACGAAACAGGAGCCCTGCCGCCGCACACGAGTTCTGCAAGACCGTGCTCCATGAACTGACGCACGTGGTCCACGGGATGTTGGGCTCGTGTTGGGACAACTTCAAGGAGCGGTGCGTGGACAGGGACTGCGTACAGAAGACCGCGGAGGATCTGTACAGCGACAACTTCAAATGCATAGACAAGGCGTTGCGGAAGCCCAAGGGGCCGATCTTTGGCCACTAAGCGTGGCGGCTCAAAGGACTTCAGCGGAGGACATAGAGTGGGGCTCAAATACATGTTCCGATCTCCCTTACTGCTTGACGTAGTCTGCTGGTTCTTCATCCTCCTCGGCTGCGCTGTAGTACTGGTCGACCAACTGACGTACTCCGACGTGCGGGTGCAGCTGTTCAGTTGGACGTGGTACGGAATCTCGCTGGTAGCTGCCGGGACATGCGTCCTTCTACGGATCCCTGCAGGGTGGTGGTGGCTCGCTGCGAACGCCGTGCTTGTGCCAGTGGTAGCCGTGTACGCATCGGTTCTCTACGCTCCTTATCCCGAGCGGCGTCCGTCTGGCATGTCCTGGCTTACGGCAATCCTGTGCCTGATGCTTGTCGCATCGAGCGTCGTGCTGGCTGTGCACAACCCTTGGCGCTGGCGAAACGACAGAGGGACTCGCGGGTCCGAGGGACGAGCAGAGAGCTAGTGCTTTTCGTTGCTTCGGTTGCACGGAGGCTGTCTCAAAAACTCGTCGCCACGAAGCATGATTTTGCAGCCGCAGTGTCTAACTCCTCTATAGGAGGATATGCCGATGCCGCGATTCAAGGAAATGCCCAACAACCCTGAGCAGATGTGGTTGCTGCCGCCGAGTCTTGACGAGATGGTGCCAGAGGGCAGTGATGTGCGGGTGCTCTCAGAGGTGATGGATCACCTGGATTGGAGTGCACTGGAGAAGCAGAGTTGTGGTCCTGGCCGTCCTGCTTATCCTCCAAGAGTGATGGCGAAGATCCTTGTCTATGCCTACTCCAAGGGGATGAGGAGTTCGAGGAAGATCGAGGAGCTGGTGGAGTGCGACATCAGGTATATGTGGCTGGCTGGAGGCCTGAGGCCGGACTTCCACACCATCGCGAGGTTTAGGCGTGAGAAGTTCGATGAGTTCACCAGGTCTCGATGGTCCGGGATATGCTATCCCGGACCCGGTTCCCCGGGGCAGGCTGCCCTCTCCTCCGCCCCCGACGCCTCT
>JBMFPI010000385.1:0-3072 GCA_049969195.1 Armatimonadota bacterium | reverse complement strand
CCGTTGAGTCCGATCCAAGCAAGCTCACACGCCCATCATCAAACGGCGCTGGGTCGATAGTCGGACGGACTCCTAGGTAGATCGAATTTCTTGCTATAGAACGCAAACCCGGCGTCTTCGGCGATTCGACGCTCCTCAACTGAGCTTGAGACTCGCCGAAAATGCCTCCATCCTCCTAAGAGCCTGAGATACGCGGGTTTTCCTTTGTCGGCCGAACCTGTCCTGTCGGGTACTGCGTGATCAGTCGAGGCGGCGGGAAGCGCTCAAGATCAGAGTGTTGTCCAGATCGCCCGAGAGCAGCGCCAGGTCAATTGAGGTATCCTGGCTGTGCGTGCCAACTCCGAATGTCGCTGCGCGCGGCACACCCGATCCGCCCAAGCCGTAATACCCTGCACGCACCGTAACCTCGCCCAGGAGGATCTCGCCGCCGACCCGAAAGCTCCTGCAGCCGCCCTCGTCCGCCAGGTCGTAAGCGTCCACGGCGACGAGCGAGGTGTCAGTAGGCCTGTATGCGATGCCGGGCCTCCAGTTTCGTGCGTACGGCGCGAATGATACCCCACGATATTGCTTGGTCGGACGGTTCACGTCCTGGATCAGCAGACCGGCACTGAGCCGGTCGGTAACCAGATACAAGACAGCCAGGTCGAAACCGGGGTCCGTCGATATAGGGTAGTCCTCACGCGTGTCGTCAACGACAACTCTGGCGTTCGCGCCGAACGCGAGCCTGTTGGATACCCCAATAGCAGCCGACATCCACAGCCAGTGTTCGTTGTCCTCGACTAGCTGGTTGTTCGTCGTGTCCTCGAAGTAGCGCCTGCTTAGTATGTATGAGACACCGAGAGCGAACCCGCTTGTGCGCCGCGTCCGGCGCGTGCCCAGTCGCGCGGCTGCGGGGGGTGTTATCCGTGAGGCGAGTGCGACGTATTCCTGATAATTGATAGCGTCGCGGTTGGTAACGGTGTGCATAAAAGTAGTCTGCGCGCCGCCGGGAGCCAGGAACGCAAGCCCTGCAGGGTTCCAGTAGGTCGCATGCACATCATCTGCAACGCCTACAAACGCCCCGCCCATAGCAAGGGGCCTTGCACCCACACAGCCCCAAACCCCACCCGAGACAGCAAGAGTCAGCAACGCGCAAACCGATCCCACTCTTATCATAGCCTAATTCTATGCAGGAAGGTCAGGCCTGTCAATGGAGGTCGTTGCGCTAGAACGCAAACCCGGCGTTTTCGGTGTTTCGACGCTCCTAAACTAAGCGGGAGAATCGCCGGAGGCGCGCCCATCGCAAGAGGCTGCGATGCATTTCTCTTGTTTTCGCCTTGACTGCGCAGGAATCATGAAGTTTGCTGGGGTATAGGACATGTTGTTCACTGGAGGTAAGCTGAACGTGGCGACAGAGAAAAAAGGCATCGGTATTATTGGCTACGGCGGATTCGGGGAGTTCCTGCGCAAGGCCTGGGATCAGATGGATAACGCCCGCGTGGTCGCGGTGTGTGACTCGGACCCTGCGCGCAACCCGGGAGACGTCGTGTTCCATTGCGCGTTCGATCAGCTTTTCAGAAACCCCGACGTGGAGATCGTCTCGATTGCCACCCCACCCTCTTCCCACAAAGACCTTGCAATACAGGCGCTGCAGGCGGAGAAGCACGTGCTTGTCGAAAAGCCGCTTGCGTTGACCGAAAAGGACGCCCTGCTGATCAAACGCGTGGCTGAGAAGACGGGCATGGTTGCCAGCGTCAACTTTGTCCTGCGCTATAGCCAGATTGTCGAAAACCTGCGCGAGCTTGTGCGAAGCGAGGTTCTGGGCAAGCTGCGTCGTGTTGATCTCAGAAACTACGCCATGCAAGACACTGTCCCCGAGGGGCATTGGTTTTGGGACCCGGCCACAAGCGGCCGGATTCTAGTAGAGCACGGGGTCCACTTCTTCGACCTGGCAAGTTGGATGATCGAATCGCCTGCGGCGGATGTGTTCTCGCTTGGAGTTGAGCGAAAGCCGGGAATGGAGGACAGGGTGTTTGCGGCGGTCAAGTACGAAAACGGCGTCGTCGGCACATACTGGCACTCATTCTCCCGTCCGCGCGAGCTCGAGCACACCACGTTTCATTTCGCATTCGACCTCGGCGAGATCGATATGATCGGATGGATCCCGCTTGAACTGAGGATCTGGGGATGGACCGACAAGCGCGGCCTTGAGAAGATCAGGTCGCTGGCCGGCCGCGTCGAGGTGAGTGTCGAATCAACGGAATCGACCACGACTCGTTCCTCCGAGTTCGTCTACAACGTGGACTGCCTGGTGGACGCGGTAGTAGCACTTGAGAACTCCAAGCTGGACGTCTACGCATCCAACCTGCGCTCGATAATGGCCGATCTTATCCGGGCGATCGATGACCCTTCGCACGTGATGCGTGTCACGCTTGACGATGCGGTCGAAGCCGTCCGCACCGCCGAGCGCGCGACGCGATTCGCGCATCCGTAGTGCACTTCGTCGCGAGTGCGCCGATGTTTCGTGCGTGGCGAAGAACCTCGACATAGTGTCGAGATAGTTTGCTACGCCCAAGATCGTGGACTATCCGGGGCCAACGCCCGACATATCGGGAACAGGCTCCCAAAACACCGGATTGGGGAGACATCAGCCGCACTCAGGCTGTTGCGATAGGCGCCTTTTCGATGATGATCCCGTTCCGCTGAGGAGCGTTGGATAGTCGGGAGGCGCTACGTCTGGGTTCTATCGTAGTGACCCGGCACCGGGGAGAGTCGTTGCCGGAGGAAGGTTATATCTCCTCTCCATCGCTCCGGGAAGAACCCAAGTGACAGGTGTCGTTCAGCAGCCGAATTCCCGGATCATTGCCGAGCTCGATGACGGAAAGCGACCCGTTCGAGAAGTGGAGCTGCCGATACACGTGCGTCGGGAGGCCTAGCCCGGCAATTATGACGCCTCGGATCGATCCGCCGTGCGCCACAACAAGAAGTTTCGATCCCGCCGAATGCCTCGAGAGCACTTCATCGAGAAAGACGCGCGCACGGTCGATTACCTGTTCAATTGACTCAGCGCCCGGCGGCCTCGCCGCCAAAGGC
>JBMFPI010000384.1:0-3073 GCA_049969195.1 Armatimonadota bacterium | reverse complement strand
CATCAACATAATCGACCTGGCCCACGACATTAATCCTCACGACGTGTTCGAGGGAGCGTTTGTGCTCAACACGGCCTATCGGTTCTTCCCGGACGGCACAGTTCACCTGGTCGTGGTTGATCCGGGGGTAGGCTCCGTTCGGAGACGGGTCGCGATGCAGTGTGGGAACCACTATTTCGTCGGTCCGGACAACGGCGTGTTCAGCTATGTGATCAGAAACTCTCAAAAGTGCGCGGCGGTTGAGATCAATCCGCCGGAGTCACGCAGCGGACTGCACGGGGTGACGTTTGAAGGCCGCGATGTCTTCGCCCCTGCCGCCGCGCGGCTCGCGTGTGGGGTTCCTCTTTCGGAGATCGGCAGGCCCGCGGAGAACCTGGTCCTGCTCGATATGCCTCGTCCGAAGGTAAACGAGGTCACAATCGACGGCAAGATAATTTACATCGACCACTTCGGGAACTGCGTCGCGAACATCGAGGCGGCGGAGATCGAGCGGCTAGGCGGCAGTGTCCAGGTCCTGGTCGGTGGACAGAGTGTTGGGCCGCTGAGGATGTCGTATTCCGACGTGCCCGCGGGGGAGCCGCTTGCGATCATCAACAGCCTTGACTACCTGGAGATCGCGATAAACCAGGGCAATGCGGAGACGGATCTGAACATAAAGGTCGGGACGCCGGTTCGTGTCGTGAAGAAATAGGCCCGGTAGTTGGCGAGAAGCGGGGGCCGGGCCCGACCGGGCCCGGCCCGCATCATAGTTGTTCAACCTCGCGCCGCAATCTAAGGGTTCACAAACTGCAGCACATCGATGTCCCCGCCCAATGGCAGCGATCTCATGAGCATCATTCGGATACGGCCCGATCCCGGGATATAGCGGTTGCAGCAGATACCTTCGACGATCACCTGCTTGCCGATATCCTCAGGCTGCCTGGGGAACGTGCTGAATGCGTTCCAGGCTTTTATTACCTTGATACCTTTGTACCCATTGATACCGCCTTCGCACGGCACCCCGCTGCCGTCGTCGACGTAACACCACATCCAGCCTTTGGTTGCATCTTCGCCATAGCCCAGCACCTTGCCGGACACTCTCACCAGAAGGCCTTCGGTGTTCAGGCCGATAGCGGGCATTGAGTGGCTTTCGTCGAGCCAGGCGCCGATTACGGCCGGAGTTCCGTCACCAGGCCCGGGGTTGGCGACGTTAGTGCGCCAACCGCCACCGTAGGATCTTGTAGTCATAGACAGGAATGGCGGAAGATCAGTGTACTCGCCGACCATCGGCGTCGAATCGAGCCGCAGCTCACGAGTCATGTCCAGGATAGTATCGGCCTGGCTGGTCGGCAGAACCAGGGAGCCGCTCATCCTGGTGATCGTGGCGCCTGCATACAGGCCGGCCGGGAAGTAAGGTCCAAGGGCAACTGCGTTGACCTTGAGCCCGGCAGCTCCGAGTCCTCCGTCCGGAGTCAACTGTTCCACCCAGAACCACTTCTCTGCGTTGAACCCGTAAAGATCACCCAGATCGACGTAGGTCACGATGCACGGGTTGTCGTCGTTCTCGAAGATAACGCTGGTGTCCTTCGCGGCTTTGATCTCTCCGAGAGTCGAGTATTTCAGCAGTATCCTGATGCCGTCCGAGACTCCTGCGTCGCTCCAGATCCCCGCGCCGTTCCTGGCTTTCACGAGGACATAATAGGTCCCGATCTTCAGGTCCAGGCCGGTAAACGTGTGATCGGTGGCCGTTCCAACAGATCTCCATCCGGCGACGTAGCCTCTGCCGATGTCCATTGGCACGCCGCTAATCGCGCACGCGTATTCCACCACACCGCTCTCCGGATCGCTCGACGGGGTCCAGGAAGCGTGCAGCGTGGTGGTGCTGTTTTGCTCGTCGCCGTCATCGTTGACCACCGGCACGCTCGGCGGCGTGACGTCGCCTGTGGTGGCTACGACAACCCCGAAGGACTTCGTGGTCGAGGAGTTGGGTCCGTCAGGAGGTGAGTATACGCGCAAGATTTCCAGGTTGTTGTCGACGGCGTAGAGGTTGCCGACCGCGTCGAACGCGACCTCGCGCCACGCGGAGAATATGGTCTGTCCTTCCTCCACGACGTCAAGGGCGAACACGCCGTTGAGCATTTCGGAAACACCGGTAGTCTGAGCGGTCCAGGTTGCTCCGCCGTCTTTCGTGTTGACCGCGGCCCCGTTGGCGCCTACGGCCCAGCCCAGCGCGGGGTCCACGAACCTTGTGCTTGTCAGCGCTCCGGCGCCGGATGTCGTAACGCTCCAAGTCGCTCCGCCGTCTTTCGTCCGAAACACCGTTCCGTCCTCGGCGACGATCTTGGCGATCATGCTGGTTACGATTGTTACGCTCTTAAGGTTCTTTCCGCTCGCCTCGGGCACCACCTGAGGTGTCCAGGTCGCGCCGCCATCTGTAGTGCGCAGGATCGTGCCGTTAGCGCCGACGGCCCAGCCGTATTCCACCACCGCGGGCACATTTCTGTGCCGAGTTATCCCTATGGAGTTCAGATTCTCCGTCGTGCCGGAATTGAGCACCGACCACACAGAACCATCGGTGGTTTTCAGGATCACGCCGCCGTTGCCGCAGGCATACGCCTGGTTCGAAAGTGCAAAGCTCGTTTTCACTGACTTGAGATCCTGCGTTGTAGGCGATGTTATTGAGGTCCAGTTGATTCCTCCGTCGGCGGACTTGTGAATTGCGCCGCCTGCTCCGACCGCCCAGCAGTTGCCGGTCGCCGAATACATATCGACTCCATAAAGATCGGCCGAGCCGGGCGCGGTTTGAGCGGTCCACGTAGCGCCTTTGTCGGTCGATCTGAGTATCGTGCCTCCTGCACCCACTGCCAGCCCGGTCCAGGAACTGGCGAAGCAGACTGCGTAAAGGTTGTTGGTCATAGGCGAGGTAACATTGACCCAGCTCACGCCGCGATCGCTCGAACGAAGAATGGTTCCGCCTGCTCCGACCGCCCAGACTCCGACCGGATTGAGGGCGACCATCTTCTCCAAGTCAAGTTCCTTGTCGAGGATGAGAAGCCGGCCGCTGTTGGAAGTTGCCAGCGCCAGTCTATCCCGC
>JBMFPI010000383.1:0-3113 GCA_049969195.1 Armatimonadota bacterium | reverse complement strand
GGGGATGGGCATCACTGGGAGGTGGCCGTGGCTAACTGGTATGAGGACAATTCGTTCAGTATAGGACGCACCCCGCTGGTGCGCATCAACAGGATCACGCAGGGCGCAAAGGCTACGGTGCTTGCAAAGATCGAGGGTCGCAATCCGGCATACTCGGTCAAGTGTCGGATCGGCGCATCTATGGTCTGGGACGCGGAGATGCGCGGGGCCCTGGGGCACGGCAAGGAGATCGTCGAACCCACAAGCGGGAACACCGGTATTGCGCTTGCGTTCGTAGGGGCCGCGCGGGGATATCCTGTCACGCTCACGATGCCGGAGACGATGAGTGTGGAGCGGCGGAAGGTCCTTGCTCTGTTGGGTGCCAAGCTGGTTCTGACGGACGGAGCTAAGGGGATGAGAGGCGCCATAGAAAAGGCCGAGGAGATTGTGGCTTCGGATCCTGAGCGCTACTTTATGCCGCAGCAGTTTACCAACCCGGCCAATCCCGCAATCCACGAACAGACTACCGGGCCCGAGATATGGCAGGATACCGAGGGCGCGATTGACGTGCTTGTTGCCGGGGTGGGGACCGGTGGAACGATTACCGGGGTATCGCGCTATATCAAGTGCCGCCAGTCCAAAGCCATAACCTCGATAGCCGTCGAGCCCGCGGAGTCGCCGGTCCTTACACAAACTATCAAGGGCGAGCAAGTCCGTCCCGCTCCACACAGGATCCAGGGTATCGGGGCCGGGTTCGTCCCGGGCGTGCTGGATATGTCGCTTGTGGATCGCGTTGAGACAGTAACCAGCGACGAGGCTATCGAATATGCTCGCCGGCTGCCCAGAGAAGAAGGCATTCTGTGCGGCATCTCCTGCGGGGCAGCTATGGCAGTAGCCGACCGGGTTGCCCGGTCGGACGAGTTCGAGGGCAAGACGATTGTGGTGATCTTCCCGGACGCCGCCGAGAGATACTTGACTACTGCGCTTTTTGACAGTTTCGATACACCGTAACATACGTACCCGCGGCAACGGAGCATAAGACTCCCTCTCCCTTTTACGGGAGTGGGCTGGGGTGAGGGTTAGACCGGTCCGGGCCTGAACGCGCCGGGGTATGTTGCCCCGCAGACTGCTGCGAGAAGGCGCGTTTTCGGCAATTCTCCCGCTTAGTCGAGGAGCGTCGGATCGCCGAAAACGCCGGGTTTGCATTCTATCGCGACGACCTCGAGACTGGCAGCTTTACATCCTGCGCTGGTTGCGATATACTCTATACGGGAGCGAGAGGATCGCCTCCCGTTGTTATGTACGGAGGTCGGCGGCACGTTAGAATGCGCCTTCTGAAAGGTCTATTCACCAGGGTCGATCAATTGCTCACGGGCAGGCGGCCGGTGGACGACGATCTTTTCGACGAGCTCGAAGAGGTCCTTATCCAGGCTGATCTCAGCCTTCAAACCGCTGCCAAGGTGGTCGATGAGCTTCGCGAGGTGTCGCGCAGGGACCGTCTGCGCGAAGCGGAGCAAATCAGGGATCGCCTCAAGACTATCCTGGCGGATATATTGCTTTCCGGCAATAGCCGCCGGATCAACGAGCCCACGGAGCGGCCGGCGGTGTATCTCTTCGTGGGCGTTAACGGCGTGGGCAAGACAACGACTATCGCCAAGCTAGCTCATCGCTTTGGTAAGCAGGGGATGCGCGTGCTGCTTGCGGCAGCCGACACGTTCAGGGCCGCGGCAATCGACCAGCTTGAGATATGGGCGAACCGTGTGGGGGCCGAGATTGTCAAGCACCAGCCTGGCGCCGATCCGGGTGCAGTCGTCTTCGACTCGATCCAGGCTGCCATCGCCCGAAAGGCGGACGTGGTCATAGTGGACACCGCGGGTCGGCTCCATACGAGGACCAACCTGATGGAGGAGCTCGCGAAGATCGGAAGAGTCTGCAAAAAGGCGCTGAACCGCGAGCCCGATGAGACTTTGCTTGTCCTCGACGCGACTACCGGTCAGAACGCTTTGAATCAGGCAAGAGAGTTTATGGCTGCCGTGCCCGTCACCGGCATTGCACTCGCGAAACTTGACGGAACAGCCAAGGGAGGAATCGTCATCACCATCAAAGACCAACTGGGCCTTCCGATCAAACTGGCCGCCACCGGCGAGAAGCTTGATGATCTGGAGGACTTCGACCCGCGTGCATTTGTAGACGCCCTCTTTGAGTCATAGGGAGCATCAACGGGGCGGCACGAACAGCATAACCGGCTTTCGTACTCCCCGAGTGCCTTGAATGGACAAACCATACCTGAGCCTGATCATACCGGCATACAACGAAGCCGGGCGCATAGTTTCAACACTGAATACTGTCTCAGCCTACCTGGAAGGTCTGGGCCGGGCCTGCGAGATAATCGCCGTCAATGATGGCAGCACCGACGACACTCACAGCCTGATGCTACGAAGCGCGGATGAGGACCCCTCGATACGCGTCGTAAGCTATGAACCGAATCGGGGCAAAGGCTACGCTGTGCGTCAGGGCGTATTCGCCTCACGCGGCGACTACGTTGGCTTTACTGATGCCGACCTCTCTGCCCCCATTGACCAGCTCGCGAAGCTCTTTTCCGTTGTCGAAAAAGGCTATGATATCGCCATCGGCTCTCGCGCGGTCAGGGGTTCCGAGATACCGGTCCACCAGCCGCTGTATCGCGAACTCGGTGGAAAAAGCCTGAACCTGCTGATTCGCCTGCTTGCGGTGCCGGGCATACACGACACCCAATGCGGTTTCAAATTGTTTCGCGGCGACGTAGCCCGAAGCATTTTCGAGAAATGCTTCGTAGACGGATGGGCCTTTGACATCGAGGTGCTCTATCTGGCGCGACGGCTTGGCTATAAAGTTGTCGAGGTGCCGGTCAGATGGAGCCACGCCGAGAGCTCCAGTATGAGACCGTTCAAAGCGGGCGTGCAGGCGCTTATGAGCATCATTCGCATACGCCTCCACAACTACGGCGACCTGCGGACGGCGGCTGTCTGAAGCTCCATCCGTCGCTTGATGGATCGGTTTTCGCGCTCGGAATTACTGCCTAGGAGTCCGTCCGACTATCGACCCAGCGCCGTTTGATGATGGGCGTGTGAGCTTGCTTGGATCGGACTCAACGG
>JBMFPI010000382.1:0-3124 GCA_049969195.1 Armatimonadota bacterium | reverse complement strand
AACTCTCCCGCATACGGTCACGAGCATGCCGTCAGTGCTCCTGCCCGCGGTAACCGGCTGTCCCACAAGCGCGCGGCTATTGATTGCGACGGGCTTGAGGTCGACCGGCGGCGCGCCGGTCGCTAACATCGCGGGCAAGCGAATTGCGGCTGGTGACGCAGAGATATATTTCACCGGGTTGCGATTGTCCGGCCACGGGTCCCGGTCGTCATTAGGATCGTCCTTTATCACTGCGCCGACAATGCGCACCACATCGCCGCGCTGGAACTTTAACTGCTGGTTATTGCAATCCCAGAAGTCGGTGATCTCAGATCCGAGCGCGCGGAGCATTATCCCCGCGCTGCGGTCCTGTTTTTCCAGGTAAACGTCAACGTAGGCAATGTAGGAGGGATCATACGCTGGCCCCGGCACCACGACCATGTTCGCGACCACCAGGTCCGTTATTTCCACAAGTGTGCCGACAGGCGAGTCCTTGGCCGTCTGGATTGACACCGGGTCTTCCTTTGTGACCACAACGTCATCGACATTGAGGATGGTTCCCCACTGGTAGCCTTCATTCCACGGGTCGTGACCGTGGCCCACCCTGAACCCGATGAAATACCCCGGATCCGACTGGTACTTGTAGTTGATTCCGTCCTTGGCAGGCGGCAGGCCGAAAGCAAATCTACCGCTGAACGTATGCCACGTACCCGGCTCTTCGCCGGGAGGATGGGGGCCATCGGGCCGGCCCGGCATTGTGCCGTCCGGATCAACGAGCTTGAACGGATCGAAAGGCCATACCCACGCCGCAACGTTGGGGTTGCCTGCATCGGTCACGCCTACCCAGTTAAGGCTCAGGGGGTAGGGCGGGGTCGTCTGAATGTAGCCCTGTTTCGGATCCCAGGGGTCCCAGACGCTCCAGTTGGTGTACCCGTATCCCCACGAACAGAAATCCGTCCACTTGTACTGCATCGCGGGATCGGCGGTGTTCAGGTTCCACACGCCGCCGCGCCAGGTAAGTGTATATACCCCGGGTCCACATGCCAGGTCTGGAGAAGCAATGCGCAAATCACCCTGCGAAGTCCAGATGTGCAGACACGGATTGTCTGGTGACTGGGCGTAGGCTCCCATCAGTCGCGTGAATCCCATCTTTCCCCGGCCCGAGGCGTAGTATTTCTGCGGCTCCTGATCGAACTGCATGCCGAATGCCGCGGTCCAGCCCTCGGGCAGCGAGGCTTTGTAACAAGGCGCTCTGGTCGGATCCGTGTTGACCGGATTCCCGAACAGGTCGTAGCAGCTCATCCAGTCGTAGATGTCCCGCGATGCGTTAAGCGGGGTTCCGTACTCGACGCTCCAGTGATTATACGCATCGGACCAGTAAGGCCTGAGGTCCTGTCCGGGCGCGTATGGCGTGTTGCCGGCGTAGACGTCATCGACGTACATGGTCGTTCCGCCGATCTGCTCGAACTTGACGGAGTTGAGCCCCGAGGCAGCTGCCGAGTCTCTGAACCCGAGGTCGATGTCGTTGTACCCGCCGTTAACCGCAGCGCGGTACTTTCCCGTCGAGTAGTCGATTTTCAGAGTTATGCGGTACCACGTATCGGGTGCGTAGCCCGCAAGATCGACCCAAGTACCTCCGCCGGCGCCGTCGCCGTCCAGCGCCTCGATTCTGGCCAGGCCGTTGAATCGAACGACGGCCGCTACGGCGGCCGCGTCCTGCGTGCCAGCGTAGACATATGCGCCGCCTGTGTCGAAAGCGCACTTGATGTAGCATTGCACGTACTGAACGTCGCGCTCCATCGCGCTGGTAACGTTGCGGTAGGCGCTTTGGTTTACGAATCTGGCGCTCCGAGCGAGTCCATGTCCCCCTTCGGCGATTGTGCCGGACCCAGTCCAGCCGTCCTGGCCTGAAATGGAGCCCACCGAGAAACTCTCAAAACTTGTGGCGTAGTAGACTCGCGGCTCATAGCCCAGAAGCTCGTGACCATCCTCGGAGATCCTGCAGGGCCAACCCTGAGTTTGCTCCCCTCTGCCCGGGTAACCGATCTCGTTGTTATTGCCACTGTTGTTGTAAACCCAGTCGTGGACTACAAACGGCTCCGAGAAACGCTCCTCGAAGACTACGGTGCCGCACCAGGCATACGAGCCCACAGTCAGCAGCACCGCACACAGAACCGCGGCCCTGGTAAGAGTCATCTGCCATCCCCCTCTCTTGTCCGACAAATCTTGCTTGACGTGTGCAAATCAGAGTTCACTTTACTGAGGATGATAGCGTAAAAAAGCGAACTCTTGGACGCACAACAAAACCCTTCCTGATACCGTATTATCATGCGTATAGCGCCTTGTCAAGCCGTTGTTGTCCAAGATATTGGTTCAGTCCTGAATGCGCAAACGCCCGTGACCCAGTGATCCTGAGCTCGATTCAGGATCCATCCCTGCGGCGCCCGGCTCGAGATACTTACAGGCCCAGCCTGTGCTTAACTGTTCGCGCGGACGTACGAAGCCTCAATGTATCTTTCGCCATCGGCGTCGGTGCCTGTCGTCCCGATGAGTTCGACCCGTTGGTTGACCAGGAGGCCGTGCGCCGGCTTTATGACCTGGATTCCGCTTGTTCTGTCCGGGCTCTGCACGTAGAACCGGTCATTGAAAACTGCCGTAACCACGGCATTGGCGATGCCGACCGTAACGCCGTCAGGGTTGCTCTTGGCGTCGGCGATGCTGACTGGCTCGTAGCCGACGAGATCGATGCCCCACAGATTGCCCGCGTTGATGCCGCCGCTCTGTGAATAACCGGTGGTGACATACCGATCCGCGAAAAGATAGCCGTCCTTTCGGACCTGCACCGTGAACGAGGTGTTTGATGGGACAGGGGCAAGTGCGTAGAGCCCTTTCGCATCCGTCACTGCCGTATACAAAGAAGCCGTCACGACGGCACCTGCGATCGGGACACCGGCTGAGTCCGTAACGCGCCCGCTTATGATCTCACCGGAGCCTTCCGTATAGATGTTATAGATGCACCCTGTGACGGCGTCATACGTGCGGCTCGTGGTGTCTACGTTCGGCAGGTTATACCAGGCATCATCCAACCCGGCCCAGCCCATATTCAGGTGGTGGTACAAAGTGGAGTGGTCGTAGCCGTCGCAGA
>JBMFPI010000381.1:0-3131 GCA_049969195.1 Armatimonadota bacterium | reverse complement strand
ATATTGACCAGGAGGGCAAAGCGGCATAGAATAGACGAGCCACCAGCCAACTTTCCACTATGGCTGGGACAGGCTCTAAAAAGATGGTCCTGAATAGCCTTGTTCTCCCGGGGCGAAAGCCCGCTGTCGCTCTTAAGGTCGCGCCGAAAAACGTCCGCGATGTCATCCGCGCCCACATCGTCAAAGTCCAACCGCCGGGCATAGTTCATCTGGTTTTTGGTTGCTACGGCCTTATCGGCAAAGTTGTCGAAATAGAAGTCGATGACCTTGTGGTAGTCGCCGATGCTCTTTACTTCGACGCCTGCCTCATCCCACAGCTTGCGATCTTTCCAGTCTGAGACCAGCGACGGAGTGCCGATGTCCTGAAGAAGGATGTCGGGGTGTTCGGTTTCCAGGAACACCTTTCCAGCAAGCGAGTTGACCTGGCAGTGGTCGATATTGGCGATCTCTTTGATAACGCGCCTGGTGAATCCGGGCTTGATTAGCTGTTTAACTTTCTCGTTGATGCGGTCTATTGTGGAATCGTCGATTTCCTCTTCGCCGTACAGCCTCTGAACGCTGATCCGCACGGCCTGCATATACCCCGTGTTGCGCGCGGCTTCGTAGTGGGGCTTGATCAGCTTCCACTTCTCGCGCCAGTCGACCCCACGGGTCACGACGCGCCCGAGGTATCTGCCGGGCATTCCGGCAACGGCTAGATCGGCGTCCGCGTAGTGGCTGAATAGGACGGCAAAATCGTCGAGCCGAGAGCCGTCTGCCGGCTCCAATCTGAGCTTCTCCTCCAGAATGTGCTCGTGGGTGTCGGCCAGCGGGATTGACTCGACAAGTCTTGTAATATCCTGGCGAAGTGACATTGTTAGCCCCCCGGCAGGCTGCTGCCACAGGCGGGGTTTCGACCATTCTCCCGTTTAGTTGAGAAACATCCGATCGCCGAGAACGCCCAGTCTGCGTTCTGTCGCAATACCCCTTAGCCTTCCGGCATCTGGCCCGGACGGTTGAACCGCAGATCAGCGTTGTCAAGCGCGGCCTTGTGCCAGTCAGCATGGTTCGTGAGATCGTGAACCAGAATAAACCGCAGCGAGACCGCACCGGCGGGCGAGCCTGGAGTCGTAAACTCCAGCTTTTCCCACCTGCCGGTTCCTTTGAGATAGGGCGAGTCGTCTCTACGGATTTCCTTGTCGTCTTTATCCAGCCAGATGATAGAGACGCGAAACCGAAGGGCATCGTGATCCGAGGCATTCGCGAAGGCGACTCCCCTCGTCCACACCGAGGCAGTCACCGTATCTCCCGGCTTGAACCAACCCGGAAGCAGGACTTTCTGCGAGTTCTCCGTGGAATACTTCACGTTGTTGTAGATTCTGGCTATCATCCGCCGGCCGTGGCCGGGCAGGTCGGCGGCCATCTCCGGATCCTCATGATTCGACGGCGGACCGTCCCAACCCTCGAAACCCGAGCCGGGACCGAACTCCTCAAAGCCCGGGTTGATCAATTTGCCACTCGCAGGATACTTCTCCGGCGTGCGGTCCGGATTGGGAAAGGCAATCTCGGCGGCGATCGGCGCAAACGACGCGCCCGCGCTCGCCTTCACCGTATAGAACCCGCCGGTGGATGTGTCGGTCTTTTTCAGCCTCACGACATACTCGCGCGCCGCCGCTCCCATAACCTTAGAGGACTGACTCACCGCAAGCGCCCTGTCAGCCGAGATGTCGAGCTTCTCAGGCGGCGGGGAGCCCGTGCCGTCCGTCAGGAAAAATGTCAGGTTTACAGGATGGTCAGCACGGTCGGCGAGAGGCTGAAATGGTCTGAGTCCGAACGAACCCGGCGACGCGACGCTGAACTTGAGCCAGTCGTCGGCGTAATACGGGTTCTCCAACCAGTCGTAATCGCAGCCGCACTGCAGTCTGATCTCCTTGCCGACGATGCCCGGCCGCGCGATAACGTCAAACTCGCGCGACGCCGATTCACCGGGCCCGATCGACTTCCCAACACCCTGTGCCTCCGGAGAGGCTACTTCGCGAAACTCGAAGTCTTCACGCTGGCCCCCGGTGAATACATCGATTATGAATCTGGGATTCGTAATCGGGTCAGGTTCGCGGTTGGTGATCGTAACGCGCACCCGATAAGGCCTGCCGGGATAGATTGACTTGACGCCGTCGGCCAATCGTGCGCTTACGACGGTCATCGGGATGTAGGGCGGGAAGTGCTTGATTATGTCTCCTTTCGGGTTACCTTCGATATCGATCAGGCCCCAGGCACGGAACTGAGGTTCCATTGCGCCCGGCTCATAGGGAAATTTGTAACCGTCGAGCTCCCACCACTCGGGGTCGCCATCCTTGTTATAAAGTATCTTAGCTCTCTTTTTCCAACCGAGGGAGCCCCACATGTCGTTCAAGCAGAAGAAACTGGCACCGAGAAGCCATCTGGGATCGTAGTCAGGCCGCGGAGTGGTAAGCGCGTAGTAGCCGTTGACGACGGCCCTCCGGTAGTGGCGGATGTCGTCCTCGGTGTAGGTCGGCGGCTGTTTCAGCTTGTCCAGGTGAGCCGGAAGAGGAAAGATACTCCAGCCCTCTCCAAGGAAGATGCGTTTGTGGCCGTCGCCGTGCTCCTCAAGAGTCCTGTGGGCCTCGATGATCTGGCTGATACCGACGTGATACCGCGACTCACCCGGCGTGCTTGCGTAGGCGTGGATGTCCAGGATGTCGCAGTGCTCCTTGAACCCGTGCTCGTACAGAGGGTCGATCAGGTCTTTGAAACCTGCAACTAGCGCGCCGGCAATCACTTGGTTGTCCGGATGCGCGCGGTGAATGGCTGCGGCATAATGGCGCACAGGCTTCATATAGAGCTCCGGCCAATCCGGCCGCCAAGTGAGCGAGGTCTCGTTGCCGGGGACGCGATAATATCGCACACCTCTTGCCCGGGCACGTCGGGCTGCGAACTCGATAAAGCGCTCGGCGAGGCGCCAGTACTCTTTCTCGTCAGACTTCTCCAGCTCCGAAGCCCACGAAGCATCTAGAGCGAAGCTGCACTGAACAGCCATTCGCGGGGGGATTGCGTCCAGCTCTTTGTCGAACTCGGACCAGTCGAAATCCTGCTCGGTGGCCGTGTCGGGAAGTCGCTTCGGCTCCGCATCG
>JBMFPI010000380.1:0-3137 GCA_049969195.1 Armatimonadota bacterium | reverse complement strand
CCATCACCCGCGCTACATCCTCATCCACATCCTTGCCGACCTTAACCTTGAACTGCCGGAAACCCTTGGCCGCCAGCTCTGCGGCCAGGTCGCGGGCGTGCTCCGGCGGACAGATCGGGATGGTTACGTCCGTCTCGATGCGCAGCGCAGCTCCGCCCAAGTAGGTATACAGCGGGACGCCTAGACTCTTGCAGAATGCGTCCAGTATCGCCATCTCAATGCCGGCGCGGGCGGACTTGCCGTAAGGGAGCACTTCCGCGAGTTTCTTCGAACTCAGCCGGTACTCGCTGAGGCGGGCGCCCATAAGCGCCTGAGCGGCCGTTGTTATGTCGTGGACCACTGACGCTACGTCTTCGCCGGTAACATACTTCACAGGTGTGGCCTCGCCGTAGCCGACGATATCTCCCGCGAAAAGCTGGACGATTACAGTGGGTGAGGTAGTTGCCCGGCGCTGGGACGTCTCGAACGGCTCGCGCAGGGGCAGCTCAATGCAGTGGGCAAGGATTCTATCAATACGCCGCATAACCAGATTATACCAGACTTCCGCGCAACGCAGTCGTTGTCGTGCCGGGAGGCTGGCCCGATAGAACGCAAATCCTGTGCTTTCGGCGATTCGACGCTCCTCAAGTAAGCGGAAAAGTCGCCGAGAATGCGCATATAGGGACAGCCCACCGCACCGAAACTGAATTTGTCGCCCGCGCCGCCTTATGATATGAAACGATCGAATCATCGCACCGTCATACTATCGCTGCTTCTGGCTTGGCTGTCCGCGGCCTTACACGCGCAGGTGCCGTCGGACAAGATCGACGAGATACTCAATGACCCGAACCTCAGCCACGGCTTGCAGGCAATTGTTATTAGATCGCTCAAGACGGGTCGCACACTCTACGAGCGCAATGCCGACAAGGCGATGATCCCGGCCTCGAACATGAAACTTTTGGTTTCAGCGACTGCTCTCGACCGGCTCGGGCCTGACTTTACCTTCCAGACCGCCCTGCGTGCCACAGGGCCGGTCAACAAGCGCGGCGTGCTTGAAGGGGACGTTGTGCTTGTCGGCGGCGGCGATCCGGTACTGGAGACCGGGGATCTGACGAACTTTGCAAAGCAGCTAAAGGCAAAGGGCGTTCGCAAGATCACCGGCAGCGTAATCGGTGACGACTCGATGTTCGACGACGAGCGCCTGGGCTGGGCCTGGACCTGGGCCGACCTGCCGTATTATTATTCGTCGGAGGTCAGTGCGCTGAACCTGAATCGCAACGCCGTAGCCGTATGGGTCTATCCGGGAAAGCAGCCCGGAGCACCTGCCGTTGTGACCTGCGATCCTCCAACCTCATACGTTGAAATCGAGAACTCGGCTATAACCGGCGAGCCCGGTTCCGAGAAGACCATCTGGGTAAACCGTCGGCTGGGTCGGAACGTGATTCGCGTGGGCGGGAGCATTCCCGCCGGCACAAAAGTCACGCACGCCGAGCAGATGATCACCGTCTGCGAGCCCGCACTGTATGCGGCGCACATCCTCAGGGATGAGCTTTGCAAACAAGGCATTGTCGTGTTGGGTGGGGTCAGGCCCGGGAAGTCGCCTCCCGGCGCGTGCTTGCTTTGTAGCCATACGTCTCCGCCCCTTTCCAAGATCCTGGCGCTCCTGAACAAGCCTAGCGACAACCTCATTGCCGAGGTGCTCCTCAAGACCCTAGGAGCCGTCCTCAAAGGAAAGGGAACCTGGGCGGCCGGTGCGGAGGTTGAGAAGGAATTCCTGGCGCAGATCGGACTAGACCTGACCGGGATCAACATCGCGGACGGGTCCGGCCTCTCGCGCATGAACTACGTGACCGCCCGCAACATCGTCGACCTTCTCACGCAGATGTCGCAGCACAAGCACGCGCAGGTCTTCATCGAGTCGTTGCCTGTCGCCGGGGTCGACGGCACCCTGCGCAGCCGTATGAAAGGAACAGCAGCCGAAGGCAACGTGCGCGCTAAGACCGGGTACCTCAGCAAGGTCAGTACTCTCTCGGGCTACCTGACGACCAGGTCCGGCGAGCGGCTCGTTTTTTCGATCTTGATGAACCACCACCTGTGTTCTAACGGCCCGGCGACGGCGGCGCAGAACCGCGTCTGCGAGCTCTTGGCCGAGATGGAATAGTGGCTGTTGCGCTGCAGTCCTCTCACAACCGGCTGAACGCTCTGAGGCAGCCGAAAACGCCGTCCCGGATATAGCTCACGGCAATCGTAGCGATCAGAATGCCCATGACGCGAGTTACCAGGTTCGCGCCCGAGTCGCCGAGCACCCGCTGAACGAGGTTGGTCGATACGAATATGACGAGGCAGATCAGCATCGACACCACTGCCGCCGCTACGGTAAACCACACACCGTGAATCGCAGCCAGCACGACGGCGGCGGTGATTGCCCCGGGCCCGACCAGCAAGGGGGAAATGAGCGGAACGATTGCAGCCTTATGATTTTCCTCTTTGCTGGAACCCATACGACCTTCGACAACCATTCTGAGCGCAATGAGCAGAAGCAACAGACCGCCCCCGATGCGCAGGTCGTTCAGCGTCACGCCGAACAACTGCAGAACCCACGTTCCAGTCGCGGTGAAGAACAGCAGCAGCACAGTCGCGCCTGCGACCACCCTGTAGGCGAGCCGGCGTGCCTCCTTGGGGCTGCAATTCTCGCACAGCCCCACTAGCACAGGCACTATAGAAAGCGGGTCAAGAACTATCACAAGCCCGGTTACCACGGTAGCGAACTCGCTTACCACAGGCGGAATTGACACAGGCAGCCTCCTGAGACACATGCTGGCAACGACATTGTCTTCGCCCGGCAGCCTGTGAAGACCTTCGCACAAGCTGGAGGTTGATCGAGCGTCGTTGCGCTACAATGCAAACCAAGCGTTTTCAGCGATTCGATGCTCCTCAACTAAGCGGGAGAATGGCCCCGAACGCCCCTCTTGCAGCGCCTCGAACTGGAGCTCCCTCTCGCTTTGCGGGACAGGGTGGGGCGAGGGTTAAATGCGTCGGGGATCGCCGAAACCGCGCCTATCGCAGCGGCCTGGGTTCCCTGGTAGCGTCAAGTCTTGTGTGTAAATTGCTTTGGCCGGTAGGCGGCATCCCAGTTTCGGTTTTGGTATGTAAGGATC
>JBMFPI010000379.1:0-3184 GCA_049969195.1 Armatimonadota bacterium | reverse complement strand
TCCAACCGATTCTAGCAGAACCGGTCGGAGTCGAACCACCAGCTCTCTCAGCTTTCCACTGCCGACGGGACAGGCTCCAGTTAGACACCATCCGCCGCCAGAGCAAGGTGTTGTTGATGATTCACGAGGGACGCGACACCATCAACGACGGCGATTTCAATTGGGGTACATTTGATGCACCTTCCAACGTGCACGACGACGGCACGACTGTGGCTTATGTTGATCAGCACGCCAGGTACCACAGTTACAAAGAGCTCACGACTGCTAAGTCCTCAAGGCAGTGGGATCCCTATAAGTAGTGCACGCCTCAGATTTAGCGATTCGGTGATCCTCAGCTAAGCGGGAGAATCGCCGAAAACACGCCTATCGCAGCAGCCTGAAGTGGGACTCCCTCTCCCTTTTACGGGAGAGGGCCGGGGTGTGGGTTGAACCTGTTGGTCGTCCCTGGCAGGCTGCTCAAACGAGCAGCAGGTATCAAGCCCGCGTCTTTCGCTGCGCTTCGGCAACGGCTTGGCGCACGCTCGCGATGTGACCGGCGGTGCGAAGTTTTCTAAGCGCCGTCCCCAATCCGGCGGATCACCTGGCCGGAACCGACGGAGCTTTGCCTGCCACCTGCTCGGCGATCATCTCCAGCTTCTGGGCGTCGAGTGCCCCTGGATGAATCAGCGCTATGTAGACAAACCGTGCCGTCTGGCCGCTGCGGATGGTGAGGCTGGAGTCGCTTTTTCCGTCGCCGGTGAAGTCCTTTCCGCCGAACGGGTTCGCAGCGAGAAGACCATAATCCCGAGCGTGCCAGTAGGTCGGGAAACCATAGTTGGAGGGGACATCGAAGACGGCGATACCGACGGTCTTGCCCTCAACCTGGCCGGTATAGTCGACCCATCGCGCCCGTTTGCCCCAGCAGTCGAGGTCTCTATGGCCCTCGGAGTTCAAGATGTGGCCAGTGCCGTCCTTTAGCTGCATCCCCTGTGCCAGCCTGAACGCCAAAAAGCCTTCTTTCGTGCCGCTGAGCGTGAGTTGCTGGCCGGCCGGGATCAGCTCAATTCGAGTCGAGATCAAGAGGCCGTAAGCGCACGAGAGAAACGAGTATCGCCTGTCCTCATTGCAGACTACTTTGCCGTCAGGGGCGATCCAGTCGTTCCTTGTGTGTATGTTCCAGTACCCGGGGCTTGGCGAATCGAAATCGATCTCCCTTTGCACGATCTTGCCTGAGTTGTCCCCTTCAGTCCAGAAATCGACGCCGTCGACGTTTCCGAACCCGACCCAAAAGGATCTGTGGTGGGGATGATCGGTGGGTTCGCCGGGCTTCTGGTCCATGGGATACCCGCGAGTAACCGGCGGCCCATCCGGCGCGACAATCGGATAGATGTAGGGCCTGGGCGTGTTCTTGTAGATGTAGCGTGCTACCATCTGGCCGTTCTTCAGGACCTCGACGAATCCGTCGCCGGCCTTATAAGTCAGGTCCCGCTTCAGTCCGATATCTTCGGCAAGCGCCAATCTCGGCGCCGTCGCGAACAGCGCCGCCGCAAGAGCTACCATCGCTCGGTACATAAGCCCCTCCTAGTGTTGCGATTCCTCACTGATAGACGGCAGCAGCCCCTGTCCGCGTTCCCGCCTGTGCCGAATGACGTTATTACGGATAGAATACAAAACGGCCGTTCTACGCGATTGGACTCCCCTCAATAAAGCGGGAGAATCGCCCAAAACACGCCTGTCCCAACAGCCCGAGACGAGATTGGTTAGCTTTCGTGCTGTGCTACAATTCAAGTATGGCGGCGCCGCGCGAGATAGTGGCGAAATCGGTCCTGGTGAAGTCCGGGATAACCGACTATTCGGTCAATTGCTATGTCGGGTGCATGCACGGCTGCGTTTATTGCTACGCGCGGTTTATGAGGCGTTTCACGGGGCACGAAGAACCGTGGGGCAAGTTCCTAGACGTAAGGGTGAACGCGCCGGACCTCCTGGCGCGCGAGGTCAAACGAAAGAAGCCGGGCTACGTTTTCGTCAGCTCGGTTTGCGACGGTTGGCAACCGATCGAAAAGCGCTACGGTCTGACGCGTGAGTGTGTGAGGATACTGGTCGATGCAGGCTTCCACCCGGGCATCCTTACCAAGAGCAAACTGGTCACGCGCGACTTCGACATTCTGCAGGGCCGGGACAATTGCGACGTAGGCTGCACACTGACTACGATGGACGAACATCTGCGCTTCCAGATCGAGCCGGGCGCTTCTCCTACCTGGGAGCGGATCGCCGCACTGGAAGAGGCGTGCAGGCGGGGCATCAAGGCGTGGGCGTTCCTCGGTCCGTTCCTGCCGGGCCTTTCCGATACGGACGAATCTTTAGACGCTCTCATATCCAGTGTCGCGCAACTGCCTCTAACAAACCTGTACGCAGACAAGCTGAACCGCAGGCCCGGCGTGTGGAACTCGATTGTGGCTTTCCTGAAAAGATACCATCCGGAGCTTATAGATACGTGCAGGCGGCTGTTCTTCGACGACGAAGAATATCTGGCCTATTGCGTCGATCTCGGACGCAGAATTCGCACGATCGCCTCGGCGCATGGCGTCGGCAGCAAGCTGAAGGCAGGGTTTTGAGGATGCGTTATGCCGCCGGCGGTATGCGACCAGGGTTTTTGTGATGAGATTTCTCGCAGACTGCATGCTCGGCAAGCTGGCGAAGTGGCTCAGGATGCTAGGGTACGATACGGTCTACATGCCCGACGCCGACGATGACGAGCTCGTGCGCATCGCCGTTCGGGAAAACCGAATCCTCCTGACGCGCGACCACCGCCTTTGCGACCGCCGGATGGTCCGAAGCCGCTGTTTATTCGTCGATTGGGGCTCAACCGGCGCCCAGGTCAGACAGGTAATCGACGCGCTCGGGCTCACTGTCTCCGATGACACTCTCTTCACACGATGTGCAGTGTGCAACTCTGAGATCAGACCGATTGACAGGGCCGATGTTAGGGGACGCGTGCCGCCATACGTTTATAAGACTCAGGCGGAATACGGGTATTGTCCCACCTGCGACAAGATCTACTGGCGGGGCACGCATGTGCAGCACGTCATCGAGGCCATTCGCGCCGGCGGGCGGTTGTTGCGATAAAACGTAAGCGTCAAACCGCCCCCACCTTGACAGAAGCTACGATGGCGCGACTTGGTCAAGCGGCAGTGTAGGATGGGAT
>JBMFPI010000378.1:0-3211 GCA_049969195.1 Armatimonadota bacterium | reverse complement strand
TCCCGCCAGTGCGTGCGCCCTGGTTCTGGATCCGCACAGCGCCGACGTGCTTGCTGTTGCCAACTATCCGACTTACGATCCGAACAACGCCCTGAAGTCTCCGCCCGCAAGATGGCGAAACCGGGCCGTGGCTGACTTGTACGAGCCTGGGAGCACACTGAAGGTCGTCACAATCGCCGCAGCGCTCAATGAAGGGTACTCGCCCAACACGGTCTTTGCCTGCTGCAAAGGCCGCGAGCGGCTGAAAGGCGGCAGTCTGCCGTGCTCGCTACATTACCCGTTCATGTCGGGCCACGGGCCGGTGAATATGACGAAGATCATCCAGTATTCGTGCAACATAGGCGCAGCGCACGTAGCAATGCGTCTCGGCGCGACGCGGCTGAGGGAATATGAGAAGGCATTTGGCCTTCTGGAACGAACCGGTGCCGGCTTCGGTTGCGAGGCGGTGGGTCGGCTTGCTCCCGCGGATCGATGGCCGCTTATCAAGCTTGCCAATGTAGGATTTGGCCAGGGGATCGCTGTTACCCCTCTTCAGATGGCCTGCGTCTACGCGACAATCGCCAACGGCGGCGTCTACGTCCGCCCCAGGATAGTCCGTGAAATAAGATACCGGGATCGCACGGTCAAGCCACAGGAGGTGTGCGACCGGCGCCGGGTCATATCCGAGCAGGCCGCTGCCCAACTTACTAAGATGCTGGTGCGGTGCGTCGAGGACGGCACCGGCAAGAACGCGCAAATTGAGGGCAGAGCCGTTGCCGGAAAAACGGGCAGCGCACAGATTCCGAACCCCAACGGCCGCGGTTACCTGCCCGACGCGTTTGTCGCCTCGTTCATCGGCTTCGCGCCGGCATACAACCCAAGGCTGGTTATCGCAGTGGTCGTGAACAGGCCGAAGGGCTCGCACTACGGCGCGACTGTTGCCGCGCCGGTCTTCCGCGAGATTGCCGAGAAGGCACTTTGGTACTACAGGGTTCCATCGGATACGCCCGGTGGACCGGAAACCAGGCACAAACAGGAGGGTGATCGCAACCGCCTGGTCTGAGTGGAGTTGTTAAGTATCAGTCCGGAGCACGCCGCGAACGGCACGGAGTCCAACGTGGAATGCCGGCGCCTACGGATTGAAACCCGTGGCTTCTATTTGGGGCGGCGGGCAGACAGGAGATGACGGGACTTGGGCGAACCGGCATCTCCTTCCGCAGTCCCATTGTGCTCGGCTCTTCGACAGCACTCAGGAGGGGTGCCGTACGGGGAGCAGGCGGACGGTCAGCCGGTTGGCCGGCCGCCATGGAATGGGGTTGTGTGCGTGTCAGGCAAGATAACTGGGCGAGTCTTGTTCTGTGTCACACAACCCCTTTTTTTCTTCGCGCGCTGCGCCGGTTCCTTCAATACACAATTGTCGGAGAATCTGGTCCGCTGCTGAAGGCAGCCGCCGCAGGGACGGATCCTGAATCGAGTTCAGGATGACCGGGTTGGAGAGGTTTACGCTTGCCAGACTTCACTAACACCAGGCCGGGAGGCGCACCTTGATGCGGTCTTGCGGCGTTATAATTAGAGGCATGCAGTTCTCCGAGTTGAGAAAGAAGATTACTGGTGTGCGCGCGGCATATGGAGGCGATGCGCAAATTCGGGGCATCGCCTACGACAGCCGCTGCGTCGAACCGGGTTTTGTGTTCGTGGCGATGAAAGGCGGCACCTACGATGGCCACGACTTTGTCTCTGACGCGCTTGCTGCCGGCGCGTCCGCCGTTATTGCTGAGCGGCCTGTCGAGTGCGCGATCGAGGCCGGTGTACCATGTGTCCTTGTTGATGATGGCCGCCGGGCGATGGGCGAAATCGCCGCGCCGTTTTTCGACTATCCTTCTCGCGAACTTACGCTTATCGGAGTCACGGGCACGAGCGGGAAGACTACCGTGACGCATCTGATACAGTCCGTGTTTGCCGCGGCGGGCAGGAAGACGGGCCTAATCGGCACTCTGGGCGCCCGGGTCCAAGGAGATTTCCTCTCTACCAAACATACAACGCCTGAGTCTGTCGACCTGCAGCAAATACTGCGTCTGATGGTCGACCAGGGAGTAGAGGTCGTCGCGATGGAAGTAAGCTCCCACGGCCTCTACCAGGGCCGCGTGCTGGGCTGCGAGTTCGATTGCGGCGTGTTCACGAATATCGCGCGCGATCACCTGGACTTCCACAAGACCCCTGAAGCCTACCTGGACGCCAAGCTGATGCTGTTTCGCGATTACCCGGCTATGTCGCAGAAGCGATTCGTTGGGGTGGTCAATGTCGACGATCATTCCGCGCAGGCGTTTATTGCTGCCGCACCGGGGCCTGTGGTGACGTTCGGTGTGCGGTCATCTGCCGACCTGACCGCCTCCGACTGCGTCGTCACCGACAGATCGGTCTCGTTCGACCTGCACTATCAGGGATCGACCGCGCGTGTGAGCCTTGGAATCGGAGGCTCGTTTAACGTCTACAACGCGCTGGCAGCCGCGGCTGTCGGCGTCGGCCTGGGAACCGGCCTGGAGGCCATCGTCGATGGGCTACGGCAGGCTCGCGGTGTCCCCGGGCGGTTCGAGTCGGTCGACTGCGGACAGGACTTCGGTGTTATCGTGGACTACGCCCACACACCCGACGAACTCGAGAATGTCCTGAGAACCGCGCGAGAACTCACCGCCGGACGGCTGATCGTGGTTTTTGGATGCGGCGGGGACAGGGACAGAGGAAAAAGGCCCATTATGGGCCGAATCGCGGCCGAACTGGCCGATCTGGTCGTGATTACCTCGGACAATCCGCGAAGCGAGAAGCCCGAGTCTATCATAGACGAGATCCTACAGGGTATATCGGGGCCGGACAGGAACCGAGTGGAGGTCGTCGTGGATCGCAAAGAGGCGATAGACAACGCCATTGAGAAGGCCCGGAAGGAAGACTTGGTTGTGATCGCGGGAAAGGGCCACGAGGACTATCAGATCTTTGCCGACCGTACAATCCACTTCGATGACCGCGAGGTTGCCCGGGAAAAGCTATGCAGCCTATCAAAGCGAGTGAAGTCATAAAGGCGTGCAGGGGCGAACTGCTTTCCGGCGACCTCGATGCAAGGATCACCGGCGTCAGCACCGACACACGCACGCTCAAACCGGGAGATTTGTTTTTCGCCCTTACCGGCGAGAGCTCGGACGGGCACAAGTTCCTGGCAGATGCGCTTGCGCGCGGGGCA
>JBMFPI010000377.1:0-3212 GCA_049969195.1 Armatimonadota bacterium | reverse complement strand
GTGTGGGTGAGGGTCAAGTGCGACGGGGAGAAAGTTTACGAGGCCATAATGCCGGCAGGGGCTTCCAGGCGCTTCGAGGCCAAACAAGCAATCAACATACGCGTCGGAATGGCGGGCGCTGTGCGCCTGATCGTGAACGGTGTCCCTCAGCCGCCGCTGGGAACGCTGCGGGTCCCCGGTGAGAAGACCTTTCGCCGCGATGGGCCTGCATCAGGTGCGCCGTAGCTGCCAATGCAACCCTCTTACCTGAGTGAGCATCCCACGCGGTCCAGAGCCCCCAAATGTTTCGCGGTCGGTCCGCTCGTTTGACCGCGTCGCAAGTGCGAAATACGCACAGGCGTGCTCTCGCACCCGCGAACGCGGGCTGCCGGACATCCGGGCTTATTTCGAGTGACGCGCCCGTCGCAACGACCTCTGGTGTCTTATGGCGTGCGGGGTGTCGTGCCTCGAAGGAGAATCCTGGACCGTTGGGAAATAACATGCTGTCGGCACGAGTCGTTCGCGAACCGCGCATCTCCTGGGGAGAGCTGTTCCAAGCCGAGCGATGTGAGCGGTCGGCTGTACTGAGTTGCAAGCACGCTGGGTTCGTGCGTTCGGCAAGTCGTGCCACGTTGCAGGAGGTTCGGTTACATGAGACTACTAGCTTTTCTGTTCGTCGCCAGTGCCTTGTTGATTGCCTGCGGAAGCAGTGCGGTTGCCGGGACATGCATCTACGGATTGTCCGGTTTCATAGAAACGCCGGACGACACAACCGCCGGCCCCAGCGCGGTAACGTTCGCGGGCCGCTACGTACCGGACTTCGGTGATACGAAGTTCAATCTGTTCAGTTACGGGGGCACGATCGGCATCACACACAAGCTTGAGGTCGGCGCCGTGGCGATGGACAGCGATGCCCCGCGTTCGAAGGTCCAGGGAATCCTCAACGTCAAGTTCCAGGTGCTCGATGAATCGTTTGACAGGCCTTCGATTACCATAGGTGCCGTTGACCTCACGAACAGCATCGGCGGAGTGAGAGCCGGCACCGACGAGATCAGCGGGTTTCTGATGGTGGGACGCAACCTCTCAAGCCTGGCGGAAAGCTGGGGCGGATTTGTGAGCACGCCGCTCAGGGGCACAATAGGATTCGGCACGGGAATCTACAAGGGCATCTTCCTGGGACTTAACTGGTCCCCATCGAGCAGGGCTGATGTGATGTTCGAGTACCTGAGCGAAGGTCTCCAGCGCGGTGGCTCCTTTAACGCCGGCGTGCGTGCGAAAGTGTTCGGCGGCCTGTCGTTGGAGCTGGGTACCCTTGGCTTCAAGGACCTGTACGGCGGCCTCAGCTACGCCTTGTCGATGTACTGAGGCCGGTTCGGCACGCCCGGCTTGGGGTTGATACACCGTTTCGGTCGGGCCTGCGCGCGGTGCAAACCCGCGCGCAGGCCCGCGCCTTACTTGAGTCCCTCGATAGCCTTGGCCACCTGTTCTCGAGCCGATTCGAGTTTGGCCGCGTCGCGCGTGTACTCGGTGCGAGACTTAGCAAGCTCATCAACCCTGGCAAGAGCCGCTCGTGCCCTGCCTGCAGCGGGCCCGGGCTTGGCTTTGGCCAGCCTGGCCTTGAGGATCGCGAAGTAATCGTAGTCTTCCATACCCTCACGGATCATCTCCCACCGAATGGACGGGACCGGCCCCTTATCCACGAATTTGTCTGACCGCATCCTGACTGGGGGATAGATCAGGCGTCCGTCTCCGTTGCCGAACGTGCCCTTGCCGTCGGGCGTGCGGCTTTCGGGTGTCTGCCAGGGGTTCTCCGGCCAGTAGCTCACGGCCCAATACAGAATACCGTCGACGCCGTATCGCCACGTGATCCAGTGGAAGATTCGATGATCGATGGCGGGGTAGTCGATGAAGTAGTTTGGGTACGGGTGGCGCGGCCCGCAGCAGACGTACCACCATACCTCCTCCCCGGCCTTCTGCCGCGCTTTCGCCTTTGCTTCGTCATAGACGGACAGCACCGGCACCCAGATGTCAACGTATCCGATCAGGCTGTCGGGCACGTGCTCGATGCAGTTGGTCAGCAGCACCTTGATACGCTGGTCAGCCATCCGGCACAGCTCGGCAGCCTGCTTGACCTTCGGATATGCTTCTCTGGTTGGCTCGTCGGTTATATAGTTGTAGCCTTTCTCGATCTGACCCTTGGCCGCCAGATGCTCGGTGACCATGCGCATGTACTCGATCTTGAGCTGGTCATAGTTGTCGCCGAAGTCCATCCCCGCCGTGTCGCCCATTTCGAAATGCGGCAGGTTATAGCCGTTGAACAGGGCGAAGTATTTCTGGATTGCTGTATCGAAGTCCGAGAAATCGAGCTTGATGGCGCCGTTTTCAACTGTGCCTTTGATGTCGTAGAAGGCGTATGGGGAAGTAGGCGCGATGCGGTGTCGGAAGAAGTCAAAGTTATAATGGTCGAGCAGCCTGCGTTTCTGCTCCAGCGTTGTCGCACCCTGGTAGTCGCAGACGTAGTTCCACCAGCAGCCGTAGGAAGTTCGCAGCGCGCTTACGCTTGGCAACTCGAAATTCCAGACGTGCAGCTTGACCGGGACCGATACCTTGACCCCGGGTGCTGTGATGTCGATTGTGCCGGAGTAGTCGCCGGCCGGGGTCTTCGGCGGGACGTAGACAGTAATCCAGATGGGTGTATTCTGCTCGGCGGGAGCGCTGACCGGCGAAAACTCGGGAAGCGGATCCGGATACATTCCCGGCTCCACATCCGCGCTGGTCGGCTGGGTGACGTTCAGGTACTCGACGTTGCGGACCGTTATGTTGTAGGCATCGATTTTGGCCTTTTTAGGACCGACGAGCGATCGAGGAGTCACTTTCACCCCGGACAAAGGCTTCACAGGCGTCAGAACGAGCTGGAACGCCTCATATTCGTTGCGGGCTGCAGATATGCGAACCGCCGGTGCCGTATTCGACGGCGGCTTCGTATCGCGCATCACCTTGAAAGTCGAGATCGAACTCCACAGAGTGCCCCACGGCTGTCTTGTAATGACGGCGCCTACCGCTGCCGGCAGTCTGGGCTTCACGTTGGCAGCGAAGCTCATCTCCGAGACCGGCGCCCCGGTCTTGGCGTCTACTGCTGCCAGCCGAATGTTGATCGTGCCCGGGCTCTCGATCAGGGCGGTCAGACCCGTGCTGACCGTCTTACCGGCCGGGAGAACGACCGCCTTATCGGT
>JBMFPI010000376.1:0-3260 GCA_049969195.1 Armatimonadota bacterium | reverse complement strand
GCATAATCTTAGGCATGACCAAATATGAGCTAAGCTTTTTTGACGTGCTCGCGGGCAGGGCTAGCGTGAAAGACGTAATATGCAAGAATTATGGGATAAAAGTCGTACCAACCGGGTTTAGATTTGAGGAAGCCCACGACGCCATTTCGAGCCTGAAAAGGGGAAGTGGAACTGGTCCTACCCGGACCACGCAGTAGAGGCCGCTCAGAAGCGCGGGCTACAGCAGGTGGGTTATATCGGGAACACCCCGAAATGGGCGCTTCCTGAGGGCTGGCCGGCCGACCAAGGCTACAGACACCCTCCTCGTGACGATTGTGAAAAAGACTTTCGCACCTACTGCAGAAAGGTGGCGGAGCGATACAGGGGCGCGGTCGAGATGTTTCAGTTCTGGAACGAGCCCAACGGCTGCAGTTGGGTCAAGGACGGCTGCGCCAACAGCGACCAGTACGCGCTGTATACCAGGTGGCTCAAGGTTGCATACGAATCGCTCAAAGAAGGTAACCCCAAATGTGTGGTCGCCGCCGGGGCGCTCGACTACCACGAGGGCGTCAAGGAGGGCTACAAATACATCGAGGGAATGTATGAGTGCGGCGCCAAAGGCTACTTCGACGCCATCTCTATTCACCCTTACGGGAAACCGCTGCACTGGCAGGCCGTGGAAGACACATACCGGGTGATGAAAGAGCACGGCGACGGCGACAAGGGTGTCTGGATCAACGAATGGGGCTATCCAGACTCGAGGGGCGAGGGTCCTGCAAAGGCTCTCAAAGAGGTGCTCACAACGCTCCAGAGCCCCAGGTACAGCTACGTGAAGCTGGCCAAGTATTTGTGCATCACCGACCTTCCCGGCACCGAGGAATACGGCCTGTTCGACCGCGAACTCAGGCCTCGGCCCATTGCGAATGCGTTCAAGGAGATGGCGACGGCAGCGGTCTGAACACCTGGCTGCGTCGCGTTCGATAGTGGCTGTCGCGCTAGAATAAGATTTTTGCGATAGAACGCGCCTTTTGCAACAAGCCTGATAGAACGCAAACCCGGCGTTGTCTCGACGGTCCAACGCTCCTCCACTGAGGGGGTAGACGGGCGAAAACGCGCCTGTTGGGAAAAGCCCGGTCTTGTGTTATGCCGGTCGTGCGATCCGGCAGGGGTGAAGCGGTGGCGGTGATAATCCTTGCGGGCGGGCAGAGCAGCCGGATGGGCACGGATAAAGCCTGGCTCCCGATTGACGGAACCAGTATCCTGGAGTCGCTGGTCGAAAGGTTTGGCCGAGAGATGGGCCGGGTGATCGTGGTTGTGCGGCCTGATCAAGAACAGCCTTTGCCCCTGCCCGCTGGAGGGCCGGAGATCGGGCAATTGATGATCGTTACGGACACATATTGCGGCGTCGGTCCTCTGGGCGGCCTGCAAGCGGGCCTTGCCGCTTCGCCCGATGATGAGAACTTTGCACTTGCTTGCGACCTGGCGTTTGCCGAACCGCGGCTCGCTCGTTGGGTCCTTTCGCATCTTGGGGATTACGATGCGGCCGTGCCGATGCTTGCGCGAGGGCCGGAGCCTTTGTTTGCGGCCTATTCCAGGTCGAGCCTTGCCGTAATTGAAGCAAGTATTGCAGAGGGCAGACTGCGGCTGCGGGACGCGCTTGAGCGCCTCGATGTATGCTATATTTCCGAAGATCAGATCAGAGGGCTTGACCCCGGGCTGCGCAGCTTTCATAACATAAACACGCCCGAGGATTACCGAGATGCACTTCGAGCCGTGCGCTCTTCGCAGCGCCGGATGAGTTCCTGAGTCTTAAGGTCGTTGCGATAGAACGCAAACCCGGCTTTTTCGACAATTCCACGCTTCCCAAGTAACGGGAGACTTGCCGGGAACGCGCGTATCGCAACAGCGTGGTTGTTACCGATGTGGCCTTGTCGAACCTGATCAGGAGGTTGTGGGAAGGTTGATGCCGGAGTCGGGAATCCAGTGGACCGCGCTGGTGGGATTCGTGATAATCGCGACGCTCTTCATTTCGGAGATCCGGCGGTGGCGTTCGCTTGAGCGCGTGGTCGGAAGACCGCAGAAGGTGATCAGGGTGTGCCTCATCGTGCTCATCGAGGCGATGTTCGGCATGACTTTCATCGGACCCTGGGTTGCCACGCGACGGGATCCGAGGGCGGCGCTCATCTACTGGAGCATCTGTGTTCTGCTGGCGCTGGTGGTGGTAGTTCTGGCGGTCTTGGACTTGCGATATGTGATGAGAGGTTACCTCGCGCTGACCCGGGAGATGTTCGGCGACCTGCGAGGAGAGGACAAGCGCGACCGATGACACACGCGGACTACATGAAGCGCGCCCTCCGACTGGCGGCGCGCGGTAGAACCAGCCCGAACCCGATGGTGGGAGCGGTCATTGTGAGCGGCGATCAGATCGTAGGCGAGGGCTACCACCGCAGCGCGGGTGAGCCGCACGCGGAGGTCGTTGCGCTCAAGAGGGCCGGCGAGCGGGCGCGTGGCGCGGTGCTGTATGTTACCCTGGAGCCCTGTGCCCACTACGGCCGCACCCCGCCGTGCACCTCCGCCATTATCGATGCCGGCATTGCTGAGGTCTACGGGGCTATGGTCGATCCGGACCCGAAAGTCTCAGGCAGGGGCTTTGAGGAACTTGCCAAGGCCGGAATCGCCGTGCATTTTCCCGTGATGGAGGAACAGGCCAGGCGACTGAATGAGGCTTACATCAAGCATCGCATCACGGGAATGCCGTTCGTCATCCTCAAGTCGGCGATGTCACTCGATGGCCGAATAGCCACGAGGACGGGGGATTCCAGATGGATTACGAACGACCGATCCAGGGCCTTCGCCCATCATATTCGCAGCCGGGTCGATGCGATCATAGTCGGGGCGGCGACCGCCAGGACCGACAACCCTGAGCTTACCGCGCGCGTCGGACGCCGGGTCTTCTACCCCAGACGGGTCGTTGTAACGCGGACCGGCGACCTTCCCGCTGACCTTAAGGTATTTGCTGAGCCGGGCGAATGCATGATAGCCTGCCCGGAGGGCGTCCCGCGCGACCGCCTTGCAAAAGTGCGCAAGACGAACGTGCACGTGATAACTTTAAAGACGGTTGGCGGTCGCGTATGGATGGCCGACCTGATGAGACGGCTTGCCGAAATGGGCTGCCTGTCGGTGCTGATTGAGGGTGGGGGAGAACTCGCCGCTTCTGCGCTGGAAGACCGCGTGGTTGACAAGGTGATCTATTTCTATGCGCCTAAGATTATTGGAGGGCG
>JBMFPI010000375.1:0-3263 GCA_049969195.1 Armatimonadota bacterium | reverse complement strand
AGCAAGATGGGCGAGGCCGCAATCAAGCTGGCCAAAGCGGTCGACTACGTCAACGCCGGGACCGTCGAGTTTCTGCTGGATAAGAACGGCAATTTCTACTTCATGGAGATGAACACCCGTGTTCAGGTCGAGCACCCGGTGACCGAGTTTGTGACGGGCGTGGACATCGTCAAGGAGCAGATCAGAATAGCCGCGGGCGAGAAGTTGAGCCTGGCTCAGAAGGATGTCAGGCTCGAGGGACACTCGATCGAATGCAGGATAATCGCAGAGGACCCGGCAGCGAACTTCGCGCCCTCTGTCGGCACCATCAAACACTTGGTCTTGCCGGGAGGGATTGGCGTCAGGGTTGACACGCACATCTACGCGGGGTACCAAGTTCCGCCTTACTACGACGCCATGCTGGCCAAGCTCGTCGT
Source organism: Armatimonadota bacterium (assembly GCA_049969195.1). GTDB lineage: Bacteria > Armatimonadota > UBA5829 > UBA5829 > UBA5829 > CALJES01. Next base: position 2,847 of record JBMFPI010000375.1, on the reverse strand, counting down.
CTGGGGCAAGACGCGTGACGAAGCGATAGCGCGGATGATGCGTTGCCTTTCAGAGTTCGAGATCGAGGGGATCAAGACCAATATTGCCTATCAGATGCAGATAATGTCGAATTCGCACTTCCGCAGCGGCGAGCTTTCGACCAGCTTTATTCCGAGGCGGATGGCGGCAGGGGGATGAAGAGGGCTCGACGGGCGGCGCGCGAGATTGCTCTAAATGTCCTTTACCAGTGGGATTCGGCCGGGCTGCCGTTTGAGGAAGCTCTCGAAACGGCCCTGGAGTTTGCCGACCTGAGCGCGCTGAAGACGCAGGAAAGGATGCAAGAGGCCAGAGAGTACGCGCGCTCCCTGGCGACAGGTGTCAGGGAGAGTGTCGAAGAACTTGACTCGCATATCGCACGCCTCGCCATAGGCTGGCCTCCCGAAAGGCAGCCGGCGGTAGACAGAAATATATTGCGCATCGCCCTGTATGAGATTTCCCGCAGTGAGTTGGTGCCGCCTATTGTGGCGGTCGATGAGGCGGTCGAGCTCGCCAAGAAGTATTCGACTGCGGAGTCGGGGAAGTTTGTCAACGGCGTTCTGGCCGGATATCTCAAGCAGGTCGCGGGTCGGCGGTCGTGAGCCGGGCAGATCTTGTAGGGCAGCCGGCACTGCCGGCCCCGGCAACTAGCACCTCAAGACAGGAGGAGAGGATTGGCAGCACAAATACTTGACGGACTGACTCTGGCCAAACAGATTCGGGCAGACCTCGCAATCGAAGTCGAGAAGCTGAAGGCCGAAAGAGGCATCACGCCGAGACTGTCGGTGATCCTGGTGGGCGACGATCCCGCATCGGTCACCTATACGCGCATGAAGAAGAAGGCCTGCGAAGCCGCCGGAATGATCAGCGACCTGATCGAGCTGCCCGCGGACAGCACGCAGGAGTCCGTGAAGGAAGTGATCCGCAAGCTCAACGAGGACAAGACAGTGCACGGCATAATGGTCCAGCACCCCGTTCCCAAACACCTCGACGAACTAGACATTCTCTCGACGGTAGCCGTAGAAAAGGACGTTGATGGGATCAGCGCGATGAGTCTTGGGAGACTGGTGCTCGGCACGGCCGACTTCGTTTCCTGCACGCCCCTCGGCATCGTCACGCTTATAGAGCACTATGGAATAGAGATCAAGGGCAAGGAAGCTGTGGTCGTCGGGCGCAGCATAATCCTGGGCAAGCCGGTGGCGCTTGCCCTGCTCGAACGGCACGCAACCGTCACCATCTGCCACTCGCGAACACAGAACCTGCCCGGTGTGGTCGGGCGTGCGGATATCGTTGTTGCAGCCATCGGCAAGCCGGAGTTCATAAGAGGGGAATGGATCAAGCCGGGCGCCGTCGTCATCGATGCGGGTTACAACAAGGTTGAGGGCCGCGACAAGGACGTGGGAGACGTGGAGTTTGAAGCTGCCGCCGAGCGCGCTAGCTGGATTACTCCTGTGCCTGGTGGAGTCGGGCCGATGACTATTGCCATGCTTCTTCAGCAGACGGTGAAGGCCGCGAAGAAATACGCTCAATAGCGGTTTTGAGCGCCGGGTCTGGCGTATCGAATTGGGGGTCCGGCCGGCCCCGCAGATTAGTGCTAGGTTGTTGTGCTGAGCGTGCTTTCTATCACGATAACCTGGTACCAGCCGACGACTCGCAACCACAAATGCGCCGTTGCGAAGACTGCAAGATAATACTTGAGTGTGATGCTCGATTCTGCCCGAGGTGCGGGAAGAGCGTCGGAGCGACTGAGGCGGACGAGCCGGCGTCGGCGCGCCTTGCCGTGCTTCTGACCTCGGCTAACCTTCATCGGCTGAAACAGGAATGGAAAGAGGCCATCTCGGACGCCGTCGCCGCGCTCGAGATAGACCCGAGCAATGCCGAGGTTGCCGCCCTGCTGGCCTCTATATATGAACAGCAGGGGAATGCTGAGGAAGCGGCAGTCTGGTACAGAATAGCGCTCGAGTTGGACCCGCAAGACACGGCCAGCCGCGCCGGACTGCAGAGGGCAATCTCGAACGCCGGCACGGCGGCTTCGGGGCGGGGAAAAACCCGGCGAATAGTGGCGGCCGCGGCGGCGGCGGTAGCTCTTGTGGTAGTGACGTCACTATTGACGCTTGCGTTCAGCCGGCCGCACAGAGGGCCTGCTCCACGCCGTGCGACAAGATCGGCAGGCGCAAAGGTGCAGATGAAGACACCTGCTACTCCCAGCTCGGGCGTGTTCGGGCCCGCAGCGTCCGGCACGAACCTGACGTTAGCAAGCCCCGCGGCTGCCCGCACACCCGGCGAGTCGGCACTTAAAGCGGCCCTGGCCGCATCGGAGACCGTGCGTGCCTACGGAGCCGGCATCGATGATGTGATCGCCGACCCGCGGCAGGGCCTGGTAGTCGCAACGTTCTGGCTGCCTGCGACGACGCCTGTGACCAGGGCCAGGGTACTGTCAGCGGCCGCGGCGGTCGCACGCTCGGTGTTCAACGCGAACGCGGAAGTGAGGTCTGTGACCGCGCGCTGCATTATCACCCCGGGCGGGCCTTCGACTACCCAGATCGCTTTCGTCGGCGAGGTAATGCGCTCAACAATGGAAGGACTGGGCGACAATCCGACGGACCAACAACTGGAGAGCGCGTTCACGGGCGCGTGGTGGAACCCTCAGGTGAGGTAACTCAAGGCGCGAGTATGCTTCAGGCGATAGGTAATGGCGACACAATCAGCCGGCTGAGTACGGGAAACGAGTACGTCTCGCTGCCGGATATATCAACTTCGACGGCGGGCATTCAGGACGTGGGGTTCATCTACGCGGCATTCCGCGCTTGCATCGAACTGCACGGGTCATC
>JBMFPI010000374.1:0-3267 GCA_049969195.1 Armatimonadota bacterium | reverse complement strand
CCCGCCTCAACGTGCCCGAATGGTACCTTGTGATAGAAAGCCGCCAGCGCTGCGGCGAAGGTGGTCGTGGTATCGCCCTGTGCGAGCACCAGATCGGGCCTCACATCGCCGATGATATTCTCGAGCCCCTGCAACGCGCGGGTGGTGATTTGTGCGAGCGTCTGCCGCTCCGTCATGATATCCAGGTTGTAATCCGGCGCCAGGCCGAAGGTTTGGAGGACCTGCTCGAGCATCTCCCGATGTTGTCCGGTTGCTGCCAGCAGAACTTCGGCCTCGTCGGGATGGCGCTTAAGCTCGATTACGACCGGAGCCATTTTCACCGCGTCCGGCCTAGTCCCGCAAACCGCCAGTATTTTCATCCGATTCCTATTTTCCAACGCCGCCTGGGTATGCCCTTGATGCGAGTATACAAGCAGATCGAGGCCGCTGCGACATAATGCAAAGCAGGTGTTTTCGGCGCTTCGACGCTACTTAACTGAGCGGGAGGATCGCCGCACCCATCGCAACAGCCTGGGTCGAAGTCTCTGTGCTACTTGACGTAACTGAACAAGGCGTATGCCACCGCGCAACATACAAAAGTAAGCGCGTAGATGAACCATATGGCCTGTCGGTGCGATAGTCCGCGCTCGAGCAGTCGGTGGTGCAGATGGGTCGTGTCCGCCTCGTGAACGGGCTTGCCGTTCACTGCGCGCTTGAGCACCACAAAGGTCGTATCGAAAAGCGGGACGGCCAGTACCAACACGGGGGCGGCCACCGCTACGAACGCGGCTATCTTGAAAGCGCCGGCAATCGATATGCCTGCAAGCGCGAAGCCGAGGAACTGTGCCCCGACCGTGCCCATAAAGATCCTAGCGGGAGGGTAGTTGTAGCGTAGGAACCCGAGTGCCGACCCTGCAAGCGCAGCCGACATCACCGCGCTGGTTTCGAAGCGCGTTCCGGACCGCAGCGCCATCAGCGTCAGGGTCCCGGCAGCGATCACGGATATCCCTGCGGCCAGCCCGTCGAGGCCGTCCATGCAGTCAACAGCCTTGGTGACCATCAGCACCCAGGCCATCGTCACCGGCACGGCGGCCGCGCCGAGCCACATCAGATGGCCTCCCTGGAACGGGTTGGTGATGTATCTGATGATAACGCCAAACCCAACGAGCAGGCCCGCGCCGGCCAAAATCGATAAAATCTGAGCCCAACCCGGCAACTCAAACCTGTCATCGAGAACACCGACCAGGGCTACCAGGGTTCCTCCCGCGAGTATCCCCCAAACTTGGCCGTCAGTCTTGAGCGTAGGACTGATCAATCCGACCACAGCCAGCGCGGCCACGAAACCGGCATATATGCCGATTCCGCCCAGAAGCGGCGTCGGGCTGGCGTGCACCCGCCTCCCGCCCGGATGAGCCAGAACTCCACAGCGCCATGCCAGCGACTTTACCGCAGGAGTTACGATATAGGCCACGATGGCGCCTACCACCGCGGCCACAATTGCCGACTTGATTGCTGCCAAAGCCCATTCCGCAATATCATACTGAACGCTCGAACCACACGAGATTATACATCGTACATTCCACAAGCATCAACGCCGCAGCGGCCATCGGTATCAGTTCACCCTTGAGGGCTCGAACACTCTGAACCTTGTCATCCTGAGCTTGATTCAGGATCCATCCATTTGGCGCCCGGGTGCTGAAACAAGATCAGCATGAACTGATTCCCTTTCCCAGGGAACCGGACCATCTCGGCCACTCAGGCTCTTGCGGTAGAACGCAAGCCCGGCGTTCTCGGCAATTCAACGTTCATTGACTAAGCAGAACGATGTCCGGAAACGCGCCTATCGCAACAGCCTGCGGCCCCCGAGGCAGCGGACCAGTCTCGCGTGAATGCGTCCTGGGCCCAGCAAAGGGATCCGAGCGTCACGATGGAATTCTTCGCTTCGCCCGGAATAGCGACGATGCAAGAGCAAACTCCGAGTCGCCGCTGCGTGGAAACCTACCCGGGGCCGGGACAGACCATCTTTTCAGCCTTCGGGAGCTGGTCCGGCACACCAAGGACGATGAGAACGTCGCCGTCGGCGATCACTTCGTCTGCCGGGGGATTCGGCACGATATCACCTGATGCCCTCTTGATCGCGACTACCATCACCCCGGCCACTTTTCTGAGCCCCGAACCGGCGATAGTCTGTCCGACCAGACAGGACCCGGATTCGATTGATAGCTCCTCGATCATCATTTCGGGGTGTTCCCCGTAGGTTGCTAGCTCGAGAAAGTCCAGCACGTTCGGCCGCAGAACGGCCGTGGCCATCCGCCGGCCACCCATAACATACGGGGACATCACCCGGTCCGCTCCGGCCATCTTGAGCTTGCTCTCGTTCTCGAGCAAAATCGACCGCGCCACTATGTACAGCCTCGGGTTCAGACCGCGCGCGCTCAGCGTAATAAAGACGTTGTCCTCGTCGGTGGGCAGGACGGTGATAAGCCCCTTCGCGCGGTCGATCCCCGCGGCTATTAGCGTCTTATCGTCGCTCGCGTTGCCTTCGATAAACGGAATTTCCCACGCAATGAGCTTGGGAAGCTGCTCCGGGTTGCGCTCGATTACTACGAACGGCACGTTCTCCCGGCGCAGGTCCTTGGCGATCTGCTGACCCATCCGTCCGAACCCGCAGATGATATAGTGGTCCCGCATCGAATCGATCTGCTTCTGCATGCGCTTCCTCCTCATCGCGTGCCAGATTTGCTCGCCGATCACTGCCTCGATCAAACTCGCACCGGCCCAGAACACAATCCCGACGCCGAAGATGATCAAGACGATCGTGAACACCTTGCCCGGCTGGTCGAGTGGACCGATTTCCTTGTAGCCGACCGTAGCCAGCGTGATGACGGTCATATATAGCGAGTCCAGCAAAGACCAGCCCTCCAGGATGTGGTAACCAGCCACGCCCAGGATGACCAGGGTTACTAACGCCACCAGCGCCAGCCTGAACTGCTTTGTTGCGTCCTTCGTATCGGTCATGATAGCCTCGCAGGAAACAACGATTCCCTTACACGATCGGCCGATCCACTCCTTCGGCTTGGAACACACGACACGAGCCGTCGCGTCGGCCTGAGGATGGCGAATAGAGGTTCTTGCGAGAGAACGCGAGCTGTGCGTTGTCGGCGACCTGACGCCCGTTCACTGAAAGGGAGAATCGTCGGAAACGCGCCTGTAACAATGGTTTGAAGATGTGTCCGGGGTGCTTGCCGGGTGCGTCACCCGGGGGCAACTTCATACGGGAGCAGTGCG
>JBMFPI010000373.1:0-3286 GCA_049969195.1 Armatimonadota bacterium | reverse complement strand
AGGATCGGAAGACGGCCCGGCGTTCATAACGCTCGGGACCAACGCGACTATCAAAGGCATCACCATCTTCTACCCCAACCAGAAGGCGGACGCGATCAAGCCCTATCCCTGGTGTATCGCGTGCGCGGGGGGAGAGAATTCTTCTATTGTGGACTGCCTCCTCGTGAACCCGTATAACGGCGTCGACTTCGGCTCCAGGCCATCCGGAAGGCATTACATCCGCAACCTCTACGGCCAACCGCTCCGGCGCGGCATATTTGTGGACAAGTGCTACGACATCGGACGTATCGAAAACGTCCATTTCTGGCCGTTCTGGACATGGGATGAAAAGTCCGGCATCCGAGAGTGGCTGGTCAAGAACGGCGAGGCGTTTATTTTCGCGCGGACCGACTGGGAATACGTCCTCAACACGTTCTGCTTCGGCTATGGCACGGGCTATCGTTTCATCCAGTCCGATAGCGGCGCCGCAAACGGCAATTTCCTGGGCATCGGGGCGGATGCCGCTAACATCGCTGTTCTGGTCGAGCAGACTCAGCCGCCCGGGCTCCTCATTACCAACGGCGAGTTCGTAAGCTTCCAGGGAGAAAAGCCGACCGAAGTAGTCGTCAAGGAGACCCACGTGGGGGTGGTCCAGTTTTCCAACTGCTCATTCTGGGGGCCGGCATACCAGATCGCGCGGGTCGACGGCAAGGGCACGGTCAACTTCAACGCCTGCAACTTCTGCCACTGGGACCACGGATCCAAAGGCGTGCCAGCAATAGAGTCTTACGGCGGGAATCTGCTGGTCAACGGGTGCAACTTCATGGCAGCCGGCAAGCAAATTGCCATTCGAGGCAAGACGCTCTCGGCCGTAATCACGGCAAATAGGATGACGGGAGAGCTGTCGGTGGTCAACACTGCCGGGGCGGACCTGCAGATCGGGCTGAACTCATCAAAGAAGCCTCCGGCCCGTCCGAAGGAGGAGCGCGGCGCGATTGTAATCGACGACTCAGACGGCCCACCCAACGTCAGATACCACGGCGCCTGGCTCACCGCCCGGAACGATACGCGGGCTGGAATCGGCTACTACTTGGGCACGCACTGGGCTTACAAAGGAACAGGCGACGCTCGGGCGGTCTTCACCCCCGACGTGCCGAAAACGGGCCGGTACGCGCTGTTTGCCTGGTTCGGGCCTGATCCGATGAAAGACCACGCCTCGGACGCCCCGGTGACCGTCGTTTCCGCCGACGGCAGGCACACGGTCAAAATCGACCTCACCAGGCGGATAGGCGAATGGGTCAGGCTGGGCACCTTCCGCTTCCAGCAAGGTCGGAAAGGATCGATCTGTTTCTCCAACAACGCGAACGGCAACGTGCTTGCGGACGCCGTGAAACTACTTCCGGAGTGACCCGACCCGCGCCTGTCTGAACTCATCAGCCGGCTTGCGGACGCCGTGAAACTACTTCCGAAGTGACCGAGCCTTGCGACACGTCCCGGGCCGGGCAGCGCGTCGGTTCGGCATGGATGACGAGTGAACCCGGATCAAAACCCCGTCATGTCGGCCTGGGTCCTCACGCGGATGAGGGGCAAAATGTCCTCGCCTTCCTGATAGCACGAGCAGACGCCGGTCACGGCCATGTGCATGATTGTCGGGTCAACCGGGACATCTGTCGGTGTGATGCATTTGATCGGCCGCCCGCTGCCGTCGCTTATCATAAAGGTGTGCTGGTCGACGTGGACAACTGACCCGCAGGTGCGCACGAGCAGGCCGATTGTGTTGATACCAATTCCGTCGGCTACCCCGGCCTGTCCGGAGGCCCATTCGCCGGGGAAGTATTCGAAGTCGCCGCCTCCTACGGAGCGGTTGGGCATGCCCAGCGGCCCGATCACGGCCGGCCCGAGGTGGTCTACCTCGGTGACGTAGATGCAAGATTCGGGGCCGGCTGTTCCGCGCTTACCCCTGACGAGAGCACGGAATGGCATGGGTATTCCAGGCGCGGGAGGTCCGGGTGTCGAGATCAGTTTGATCCCGCACGAACGATCGGGCGACTCCAGGTACCAGCAGTCGGCATAGCCCGCGGTGGCGATGCCGTTCACCATCACGTAGTAGCCGTCGCACAACTGCTTCGCTTCGGCGACCGTCATCGGCTCGCCGGTGCCCATCCGGAAGCCGTTGTAAGGCGGGTTGTCCGGGCCGTGGGTCTGCGTGTTCAGTGTTACGACCACATCGGGGACAGGATCGGCATCAACAAACCACGAAAGCTCGGCAATTCGATATACCACCAAGCCATCCGGGCGCGTGACCGGGTCGCTCAGGATTGCGTCGGCAGGGTCAACCGGGAAGAGCTGCCCCGAATAGGGCGTTCCGGCCCGGCCTCTTAACACGAAGTGAGCCGGCGATCTCTGGAAGAACGTGATCATCGGTGCGTCGAGCTGAGTGCCGGTCAGCGGGCTCTTAAGCACAAAGTCGCCCCACGGGTTGCCGTCCGTCGCGCCGTTGTCCGTATCCACGCTCCACCATCCCAGCTCGAACTGACCGGCAAGCGGGCCAGAGAAGCTCAGCATCGCGTCGAGTTGATGCGGTTCAATGATATCCCCCTCAGCTGTTGTGACGGCGCAGCTCCAGTGCTCAGGTATCGGGCCGAGCATGTTGAAGTCCGTCGTGGCCGCGCACGGTCCGCTGTTGGCGTTGGCTGCGAGCATAGTGTTGGCGGCGGGGTTGAGGTGGAGACTACCCGCGAGGGCAGGCCCGTTCAGCACGTGGGACATCTTGTTGGGTGTGTGGGCTGGGTTCTGCGGGCCCGGCGCTGACGGCGTGTAAGGATTCTCGTCGTGCCCTGCGGAGTAGCTGTGAGCCAACTCGTGGGCCGCTACGTTCCCAATCGCGGTGCCGAGTTTGACCGGGTCCCACTTGCCGTCTGTCTTGAAGTCGGACGGGTGTAGCTGAGTAAAGTTCTTCAGATATACATTCGTGTTCTTGCTGCCCGGGTCCCAGCGGCCCCACACAGGCTTGCTGTCCTCATTGGCGTTCGCGCGCCACCAGCCCTGTTGGTTCTTGATCGTAACCGTGCGATCGGCGTTCGGCTTCTGCCTTGCATCGTCGGTCACCTCGGTCTTGCAGTTCCCGAACGCAGAATCCAGGTTCGCCTTGATTGTAGCCTTGATCTGGGCTATCACCGCGTCTTTGAGTTGCTGTGTCCAACCCGTATCGGACTGCTTCTGGATCAACGTAGTATCCACGTAAGCGTCAAACCGCCCCCACTTTGACAGAAGCTACGATGGCGCGACTTGGTCAAGCGGCAGTGTA
>JBMFPI010000372.1:0-3292 GCA_049969195.1 Armatimonadota bacterium | reverse complement strand
GCGCTGAATTTCTGGTTGATCGCGGCGGTAGTGAGGGACCATATTTGCTGCCCGTAGGACTGCAAAACCGAGTCGACGGTCATCTCGCCGGCCTCAAAGGGCATCGGCACGCTCTGTGTCCAATGTGAGCCCACCTCAACCGGTTCCGACGGCAGAAAGACGTACTGCCCCATCAGGTTGGATAACTGACTTACGTCGACGTTTCCAGCTCCCCGCATCGCGAACACCTTCTCCATTCCGTCGATGCCGAGCAGGCGGCCGTCCGGGGCCATCGTCATCAACATGGAGAACGACTGCTTCGGAATAGCAGGCTGTTTGCCTTTAAAGGCGCCTGTGACTTTCACCTTCGGACTCGAGAAGGTCACCTTCAGCCTGGCGGACCCGTCCGGCAGCATTGCCAGTGTACGCTGCTGGCTGATCATTTCCATCGACATGCTGAGCGGGGCTGCGCTCTGCGTGCCCGGCATCATCATATCGACCGTCATGTTGACCCGATACTTGTCGAGTTCGCCCCTTGTGAACCTGTAGGCGAGCTTGACCGGTTCGGCCTGCGCCGCGGACGCCGCGAAAACGAACACAACCAGTGCGAAAACGCTGATCCGACGATTCATCTCACGTCCTCCGGAATGTCTCGATCGTCGCAACGGCATCCAAGTCGGGACGCCTTCATATCCTTGTTCCACAAAAGCGGCGCAACCGACATCGCGTAACTCGGCAGGTAAGACGCCGGAGGCCGGCGAACACCTCTATCAGGCTGTTGCGATCGGTGCGTCTCCGGCGATTCTCTCGCTCAGTTGAAAAGCGTCGAATGACCGAAAACGCCGGGTCTGGGTCCTATCGCAACAACCTTCTGAGAATATCTGCCGCCCTTACCGATCCCGGCGGGGCGGCTCAGCTTTACTGGGGGGTATGAGTGAACCCGAAAGACGTAGCGGTTTATATGATAGGCAACGCTCATATCGATCCTGTCTGGTTGTGGAGATGGCAAGAGGGCTTTGCAGAGGTCCTGGCGACGTGCAGGAGCGCGCTCGACAGGATGAACGAGTTCCCGGAGTTCGTGTTCACCCGCGCGGACGCCGCTACATATAAATGGATCGAGGATGCCTGTCCCGATATGTTCGACGAGATCAGACGGCGTGTCCAAGAGGGCCGGTGGAGCGTGGTCGGGGGATGGTGGGAACAGGCCGACTGCAATATCCCGTGCGGCGAGTCTTTCGTCCGGCACGCCCTGTACGGCAAACGGTACTTTCTTGAGAAGTTTGGCATCGACGTCGACATCGGCTACAACGTCGATTCCTTCGGCCACAACGCAGGTCTGCCCCAGATACTCGCCAAAGCGGGCATCAAGTACTATGTTTTCATGCGTCCCAATCCGGCCGAGAACCCGGAGGCTGCGACTTTTTTCTGGTGGCAGGGGCCGGACGGATCCCGGGTGCTCGCACATCGGCTGCAGGAACCGTACTGCACCGGACCGTCCGAGATCGTCGAGCACATTAAGGCCTGCGCAGAGAACCGGCTGAGCGGCTCCTCCGTAACGTCCTGCTTTTACGGGGTAGGCAACCACGGCGGCGGCCCCACGATAGCAAACATCGAGTCGATCAGAAGGCTCCAACAGGATCCGGAAGCCCCCACGCTTGTCTTTGCCACGCTCCGACAGATGTTTGACCACGCGCAGGAAGAGGGATTAGAGTTTCCGGTAGTCCAGGGCGACCTGCAGCGTCACGCCGTCGGGTGTTACAGTGCTCATTCGGCGATGAAAATGTGGAACCGCCGCGCCGAAAACGCCCTGATCGCATCCGAGAAACTCTGTGCGCTTGCAAAGCTTGACTGCGGACGGCCCTTTCCGAAGAACGAGTTTGCGTCGGCGTGGCAGAAGCTGCTGTTCTGCCAGTTCCACGACATTCTGGCCGGAACGAGCCTGGAGTCGGCCTACGAAGACGTCAGGAACTGGATCGGCGCCGCGCTCGATACGGCGGACTACCAATGCGTCAGTGCAATCTCACGTATCGCCTCTGAGATCGAAACGCGCGGCGAGGGCCATCCGTTTGTCGTGTTCAACCCGCACGGACACGAGGTGAAATGTGCTATCTATTTCGATCAGAGCTTCACGTCGCTGCGGGACCACACGGGACGGCGAGTGCCGGTTCAGACCGTCGAGCCGGTTTTCGAGCACACTGGACCGCGCCCGAAGAAGCTGTTTGTGGACACTCTGCCTGCCCTGGGATACAGGTTGTACTATGGAATGGACCAGCCGGAAGCCCCGAATGAGCCGTGCCGTCTCCGGTCCTCCGAGTGTGCTATCGAGAACGCCCTCTACCGCGTAGAAGCGGATGGGGAGACGGGCGAGATTCGGCAGATAACCGATCTTCGCATCGGCGCGAACCTGCTCTCGTCTGCCGCCGGCGCCGTCGTGCTCAGAGACGAATCGGACACCTGGAGCCACGGGGTGACTGCTTACAACGATGTCGAGGGTCGGTTCGGACAGGCGATGGTGAGACACGTCGAAAGCGGACCCGTGCGCGCGGTTATGCGTATTGAGAGCACGTTCGGGCAGTCGAGAATGTGGCAAGACGTGGCGATCTACGAAAACCTGCCGATAATCGAGTTCCGCGTAACCATCGACTGGCGCGAAAAACACCGGGTTCTCAAGTTCGAGTTTCCGCTGTCGATTCAGGACGCGGTCGTGACCTGCGATGCCGCCTATGCGGTCGTCGTTCGCCCGGCCAATGGCAGAGAAAGCCCCTGTCAGAAGTGGATCGACCTCACGGGAAGCCTGGCTGGCCGCACTTACGGGGTCGCATTGATCAACAACGGGATCTACGGGTACGACGCGGACGGAGGCGTCGTGCGTCTCACGGTCCTTCGAAGCCCGGTGTATGCGTTTCACGAGCCGCGCACGGTTGAGCCGGGTAAGCGCTACCGATACATGGAACAGGGGCTTCACGAGTTCGCCTTTGCCTTGGTTCCGCATGAGGGCGGTTGGCAGGAAGCTCACGTTCCAAGACAGGCAGTGTTGTTCAACATGCCCCCGGTTGTCCTTGAGACTCATTTGCATCCCGGCAGTCGACCCCCGGAGCACTCGTTCGGGAGTGTCTCGGCCGACAACGTCGATGTGTGCGCGATGAAGGAAGCTGAGGATGACGAGTCTCTCATCGTGCGGCTATACGAAACATCTGGCCGGGCTACCGATACTGTTCTCTGGCTGGCAGGACAAGAACACCCCGTCGGCCTTGGGCCGTTCGAGCTGAAAACGCTCAGGCTTGCCAATGGTCGGGCCGACGAGGTGGACCTG
>JBMFPI010000371.1:0-3314 GCA_049969195.1 Armatimonadota bacterium | reverse complement strand
GCTCGAAAGCAAGTCGGGATCTGCCAGACTCCCTCAAGGGTGACGTCGTTCGGGATGCGAAGATGGGTCTTGATCAGGTAGGTGCCGGCGGGCACGGAAACCGTTCCGCCCTTATCCGCGATCGAGTCCAGGGCGGCCTGAAACGCGGCGGTATCGTCGGTCGTGCCGTCGCCCTTCGCGCCAAAGTCTCTGACATTGACCACAAGCTGCGCCTCGATTGCGGCGGGCGCGGCAAACAGTAACGCTGCCACAAGCACAAATACCGGGTTCACGTGCAAATGATCCTCCCTCAAGAACAGTCTGAATCAGCTTAGCCGGAAACGCGGTAGATTCCTGCGCGGAGGGGCGCCGTCCGGCAAGGCTTTTTCCTCAAACTCGATCTGCGGTCCATTCTTGCCGGGATCGGTTGCATTATCCCCTGAAGCAGGTAGGCAATGTATCGGTTGAGTCTTGCGGGTGCAAATGCCAGGACCCCGTCATCCTGAACTTGATTCAGGATCGATCCATGCGGCGGCGGCAAGCTGAAACAGGCTCAGCACGACATGGTTCCCGCGGAACTGAACTGTCACTCTGCGATCGGCGTGACGAAACCGTCAGCGGTCAAGAGCTGTTCGAGGCATGATCAAAGGCTGTTGCTATAGGATACTTAGAACATAAACACGCCTATCGCAGCAACCCGGACCGGGAAGGCCGACCGCGGGTGCGCACGCCACGTGGTTTTTCCGCCCCTCCGCTCCGCCGCTCCGCGGCGCCTTAGCGGACCTCCCCGATGGTGTAGAACGACCCGGTCACCAGGATGAGGTCGTCCTCGGAGGCGAGGTCGAGCGCGCGGTCAAGCGCCGCCGGCACGGGCGTGACGGTTTCCACTTCGCCGCAGAACCGTCGGGCCTGGTCGGCAAGAGCCTCCGCCGAAAGGGCGAGATGCCAGCTCGACTGGGTGGTGATTATTTTCGAAGCCATCGGAGCAATTTGCGAGAGAAACGCGTCGGCGGGATGCGTCGAGAGCATACCGACCACCAGGATCAGTTTCCCATATTCGAACAGTTCCTTGATCGAGACGGCAAGAGCCCGCGCGGCGTCCGGGTTGTGCGCCCCATCGAGTATCACCGTCGGCCTGTCCCGTATAATCTCAAGCCTGCCCGGCAGGTAAGCATTGGCAACCCCCGCCGAGATCGCCGCCTCCGGGATTCGAACCTCGTATTGTTCGAGCGCCAGAATCGCGGCAACGGCCGTCGCGGCGTTGACGTGCTGGAACGATCCGGCCAGGCCGGGCCTGAGGCCGATGATGTGGTGGCCGGCTCCGTGAATCGAAAAACGATCGCCGTTGGTAACATATCTCAACTGCACGTCCGCGGACGGCGAACCGGGCTTGCCGCAGCGCCGCTTGAGCACTCTCCACGCTTCTGCGCCTTCCTCCCGGCAGCGGGCCAGGATCACTCGCCACGCGGGCTCGTCATCAACCGCCGTCACCAGCCGCGTCCCGGTCTTGATTATCCCGGCCTTCTCGAACGCGATCTTCTCGGTTGTATCGCCGAGTCTATCCATATGGTCTAGGCCGACGTTGGTAATCACGGCCACCATCGGAGTGACGATGTTGGTCGCATCGAACCGGCCGCCCATTCCGACTTCCAGGACGGCGAAGTCCACCATTTGCCGCTCAAAGTAGAGGTAGGCAGCCATGGTCTTTACCTCGAACTCCGTCACCGGCCCGAGGTCGGTTTCGGCTAGGTCGTCGGCGATCGGCTGAATCTCGCTTATGAGTCCGGCAAAGTCGTCCCTGGGAATCAAAGCGCCGTTGATCTGAATGCGCTCGCGCAAGTCGCGAACGTAGGGCGATAGATACAGCCCGGTGCGGTAGCCCGCTTCACGCAAGATCGAGGCTATGAACGTGGCGGTGGAACCCTTGCCGTTGGTTCCTCCAACGTGTATCACCCGCAGCCCGCGGTGCGGGTTGCCGAACGCGTGCGCAAGGGCGGTGATACGCTCAAGCCCGAACTTGATCCCGAACTTGGTAAGGCCGTTTAGGTATTCGAGCGCAGATTCGTAGGTCAATTCCGGTCACACATTGAGTGCGTCGAGTAGTCGGTCAGTGTCTACAAAGGTAGCGACAAGCTCTTCCGCGGCTTCGATCTTGCGCGTGTCGCCGGGTCGGACTTTGATTATGAGCTTGTTGATCCTGCTGGCTACCGTATATGTGTCCTCCTGAACCAGTATCACAGGCACACAGGTCTTGCGCAAGAGCTCCATGACGCTCTCCTGGGGAGGGGTGCCGCCGGTAAGAATCATCCCCGCGACGGAAACCTTCGCCCTATCGCCCAGCAGGCACGAGGCCATTGCCCCGAGGATGAGGTCCTCGCGCGTCCCAGGCGTGATGAGCAGCGTCTCGTTTGTCATGTATTCAAGCGCCTGGTGTGCGGGCATAGCTCCGATCACCATCTTGCCGACCGTGTTCTTGAGACCCGCTTCTCCGCAGATCAGCTCGCCCTCGATATCCTCCAGAAGTTGTTCGATGGTCGGGCTGGAGAGCACCGGCCGGAAGGGCATTACCCCGAGCACATCCAAGCCTTTGCGCTGGAGGCCGCGAGTAGCGTAGGACTTGATCTTATCGTACTTGGAGTCCTCGACCTTGTTGATTATCGCCCCTACGATCGGGACTCCAGCCTGGTCTAGGACCGCCTTGTTGAGCATTACCTCGTCGATCGGCCTGCCCACTCCGCCGGAGGTCACGATCACGGCCCTGCCGCCGAGTAGCGCAGCCACGTCCCCATTGGACATGTCGAAACAGGATCCCACGCCGGCATGCCCAGTGCCCTCTATCACCACAATGTCCTTGCCCGCCGCTACTCGCTCGAAAGCCTCGCACACCGACTTGACCAACGGCTCGCGGTCGGGGTGATCGATGTAGTTCTCCGTGAAGTAGCGCGGCACGGCTATAGGCGACATATCCGCAAGCGAGTCGCCGGTGTCATAGACCTGCTTGACCAGCACCGCGTCCTCATCGATTTTGTGGCCATCGATCTCGACGTAGCGCTGGCCGACCGGTTTTATGTAGCCGACCTTCGGCAGCCGCTTCTTGAGAGCCGCTATCAAACCCAGGCAGGTGATTGTCTTGCCGTCGTTCTGGCGCGTTGCGCCCACATAGATACACTTTGCCATAATCGCAGTTATCCTCAGGATTCGGGTTATACGCAGGCGTGCACCAATCCTGCAGGCTGTTGCGATGCGTGCATTTTCGGCGATTCCCCGTAACCGTCAAACCATCCGCACCTTGCGAGGTGTTTGCTGCTGGTTCATACTGTCTCCATTGCTGAGTG
>JBMFPI010000370.1:0-3332 GCA_049969195.1 Armatimonadota bacterium | reverse complement strand
GAATAATACGAGCCGAGCAAGCAGGGTAATTCCCTCTCAAAACAACCCCTCAAAAGAAAACTGATGGCGGATTCGGGTGCTTCAGTATCAGTTCAGTCCTGTCGGCGTAAACGCCCGGCATTCTGTCAAACCGAACTAGATTCAAGATCGATCCCGGCCGCGTGCGGATGCCGAAACAAGTTCAGCATGACGCTACTCTCGCAGAACTGAACTGTGTCACGCCTCAGGTGCGTCGCGATAGAGGCGTTTTCGGCGATTCTGCCAGTCAGTTGAGGAGCGTCGAGCTGCCCGCAACGCCGGGTCTGCCGTTCTGTCGTAATAACCGAGGTTCAAGGCTGGTCCTCGGTGCATTTGACCCTCACCCCAGCCCTCTCCCGTAACGGGAGAGGGGGTTCTATTTCCAGTTGTTGCTGCAACCGGCGATTCGGCGGCATGTTGCCGCGGCAGGAGTACGGGTGCTAAGCTTATAAGAGGGCGACCGGATGATCGATGAAGAAGCTTGTACTGTGCGATCTCCAGACTTACTACATAGAAGATGAAGACCTGGAAACGCTCAAGGCGATCTCTCCCGGGCTTGCGCGGTTGGTGCGAGATACGGACTGCACGGAGGCGACTCATTTTGTGTGCAAGCTGTGTGGCCAGATAAGTCCAGTGAAGTTGCGCAAACTGCACGAGTGCACGGTTGGAGGATAAGGGATGCTTATAAGACTGTTGCCACGTATCAGAGCGCAAGCTGCGGCTCTGCTGATTTGCGCGGCCCTGAGCTGTGCGGCATATGCGGCATCGATACCGGATTTCACGTTCATTCAGGCTAGCGACGTACACGTCGGGGCCGGCGAAGCCGCGAAGACCAGTCCGGAGGTCATATCCTGGATCCGCACGCCTGCTGAGATCGATCTCGCGGCATACGGAATCAGGTCGCCCAGGCCGGATTTCGTCATAGTCACCGGCGACCTGACCGAGTTTGGAGGCGGTTCGGGATGGTGGGAGCAGTACCTCGGCTACTGGAAGGGCTGTCCTATACCCATCTATCACGAACTGGGCAACCACGACAACACCTGGCACGCGATGGTCAACCAACTGCGCAGTATCGGGCAGAAACCCTGGTTTTCCTTCGACCGGAACGGCTGTCATTTCATCGGCTTGATGACGGCGACGATCCAGGACCCCCGACCGTCAATCGGTGAGGAACAGATCAACTGGCTCAAGAAAGATTTAGCGAACGTCGAGCCGGAGACGCCGGTTTTCGTATCCTTTCACCATCCCATCGGCGGAACCGAGTTCGCAAGCCGGTACGATTACGACCGTCTGCTCGATGTGCTGCGGGAGCGGAATACCGTCTTGCTGCTGGCCGGCCACTCACACGGGTTTGTGTCGCGGCCTTTCGAGGACTTCGACCAGATAACCGGCGGGTCGACGGGTTATCCGAAGCCAGGGCTCACGTACGTATCCGTCGTCGCCGGGGTCATTCGTGCAGCTTACCAGAACCTCGGCGAATCCGTCCCGAACGTCAAGATCATCGAGAAACCGATCCCGGCAAAGTCGATCTACCCAAGGACCGAGATCGTCTGGCCGAAGACGCACGCGACGGTCGGCCCGGTGCTCGGCATCGCCGCCTACACCACAGCGGAGCTTGATATCGACAAGGTAACCTGCACTGTAGATGACTCGCTCAAGGGCGAGCTTCACCTGGCAGGCTCCCGGGGCAGGTGGATAGCTGCCGGCTCGCTGGATCTCGGCGGCCTCCTGCCCGGTGCGCACTATCTCAGAGTAGAGTTCCAGGCCGGGGACAGGACCTGCAAGCGCAGCACCGAGTTTTTCTATGAGCCCCCTGAGAAGCCTACGGCCTGGCGCGTGTATCTCGGAGCGTCGACAAAGTGCACCCCTGCTGTCGCCGGAGGGGTCGTCTACGTCGGCGCGAACGACGGCAAGCTGTGGGCAATAAAGGCCGACACCGGCAAGGTACTCTGGGCCGTAGATACCGGCGCGGAGATAGTTGCTCAGCCTCTCGTCACAAACAGCAGGATCATCGTCGCCAACGGTCGGGGCTCAGTGCAGGCCTATTCAACACAGGGCAAGAAACTCTGGGAGTTCGCAGCAGGGGACGCGGTCTACTCGTCCCCTGTCCTGGCCGACGGAAGGATCGCTTTCGGGTGCAATAACGGGAAGCTTTACGTCCTGGACCCCGACTCCGGGGCACAGGTTGCGGTGAATGAGGACGCGACCTACACCATCGAATCCAAGCCGTTCGCCGTCGGGAACAGGGTCTACTACGGAGCGTGGGATCAGTACGTGCGGTGCGTCAACGCGTCAGACGGCAGCCTCGTGTGGAAACAGCTCGGCGAGGGCAGCCGCATTGAAAAGGCCGCCCGCTATTTCAGTCTGGCGGATGCAGGGCCGGTCGTCGCCGAAGGCAAGGTTTTCATCGCCGACCGCGACTATATGCTCACCATCATCGACGCAGAGAACGGCGAGCGAATTGACGCCAAGAAAGGCGTCGCCGCCACGGGACTGTCCGAGGACGGCAGGTTCGTCTACCTTCGCAAGACGGACGGCAACCTGGAGAAGATCGACACTGCCGGAAATGTCATCTGGTCCACGCCGTGCAAGATGGGCTACGTACCGGCGGCGCCGATGGAAAAAGACGGCGTAGTGTACGTCGCCAGCGGCCTGGGGCTGGTTTCCGCGGTTTCAGCTCAGGACGGGAAGATACTCTGGCAATATCAGGCGTCGCCGCAGTTGTTCGTGATGTCTTCGGTGATCTCGGACGGCAAGCTGGCTTACGTGACGTCGTTCGACGGAATGCTGACGGCGATACGGTGCAATGCCCAGGGAAAGCATACTGATAGTCGATGACGAGGAGGACATCCTGGAACTCCTCCGACACCACCTCACGGGCGAGGGATACCGGGTGCTTGTCGCTGAGACGGGTGAGGACGGCCTTGCGCTCGCGCGCGCCAAGGTCCCTGACCTCATCGTTCTGGATCTGATGCTTCCCGGGCTGGACGGCCTGGATGTCTGCCGCATTCTAAAGCGAGATCCCGAGACTTCGAGAATACCGGTTCTAATGCTGACCGCGAAGAGCGAAGACGCAGACGTAGTCGCCGGCCTAGAGCTGGGCGCCGACGACTACGTCGTCAAGCCGTTCAGTCCCAGGGTTCTGATTGCACGCGTCAGAGCTGCCCTGCGCCGCAGTCGCACAGACCAGATCACCGCAGACCAGCGCTTAGAGCTCCCGGGCATTAGCATCGATCCCGGCACATTCCGGGTAATGGTTGACGGCAGGCAGATTGACCTGACGGCGACCGAGTTTCGCATCCTGCACGCGCTTG
>JBMFPI010000369.1:0-3347 GCA_049969195.1 Armatimonadota bacterium | reverse complement strand
TCCACGCACTCAGCAATGGAGACAGTATGAACCAGCAGCAAACACCTCGCAAGGTGCGGATGGTTTGACGGTTACGAGCGACCAGACACGCCGCCAATGGAATGAAAGCAAACTTGATCGGAAGAACCAGCACTGATACGCACACCATTGCCAGCCCTGTCAGGAGAATCAAGTAGAATCGTGTGCCGGCGACTCGCCCTCCGATGATCCATCTCGCGAGAGCGCTCTCGTAGGGAAGCTCGGCGCCGCAGTTTGAGCACGTGCGCGAGCCGGAGTGATTCTCGGTCATGCACCATCTGCACATGGCGTTCGGGGAGTCTCGCAGGCGGCGTTCCCTGATCCACCTGTCGAGCGAGTATCGTGACTGGATACCCGCGCCCATCGCAACGGCCACCTGCATCTCGTCGATCGCACGGTCGAGCTCACCAAGGTCGTAGAGCGGTCTGGCCAGGCACTCGCGCGCGCCCACATTGCGCGGGTCGAACTGGATCGCGCGAATGTATTCATCACACCGCTTCTTGAGATAGCTTCTGATGCCGTACGCCCGATAGGAGTAGATCACGTAGGCCGCGGCGGCCGATAGAGGAACAAACGCGATGAGAAATTGCCAGGCATTGGAAGCGGCGAAGAGGCCGAAGATCAACCCGCAGAAAACGACGGCCAGTATGAACGCGTCGGAGGTTTCGAGGATCCCTTCCGACCACCAATGGAGCACCGCGATCAAGAAAGCTGCTGCCAGCACGACGCCGATCAGCTGCATCCTACTAACCCCACGACTTACCCGCCGCTTCCTCATCCCGGGCGGGGTGAAGCGTCCTCGCCGTCGACCGCGAGATGCTCCGCTCCACTGAACTACTCAGCGTTTCACGAGAGAAATGTCTATCTTTATATTCGCGCGGGAGTAGGTTCGGTCCTGCCGGGGCGAGCCATCATTGTCGCCTGCGCTGCCGGGCAAACCTCGTCTAGTGCTGAAGATTACGTCGCAGTCCACATGAGACTTGATGAGCTTGCCGTCGTCCAGCGCGAACGCGCTTTCAGCGGTTGCTTTCATAGACGTGGTTATGCCCTCAGAGTCCTCTTTCGCAGGCCGCGTGATCTCCTGCCTCACAACTGCCGTGGGGACTCCGTCGATCACTTGCTCGCCCGCGAGAGTGTTGACGAATGCATAGGTCTCGCCGAGAGCCGGTATCTTCCTGCTGCATTCCCATTTGTCGCCCACGACACGCGGCTGGTCAAGACCCCCGGGATAGAACAGGATGATGTGATTGCCGTAACTGATCCCTGGGAAGCTCCGGCTTGCGCGCTCGGCAGAGAGGCCGAAGATATCATTTATCCGCCAATCGCGATCTATCAGGACTGTAAGTTTGGGGTAGATGTTCGGGGCGATCTGCAGGGTCTGCGGCACCTTCTTGCCTTCGACTTCGACATCAACCGTCATCGAGCCCTCGACGAGGCTGATCTCCAGGGGCAGAAGTCCGTCTCCCTCGCGCCGCGAGTAACGGTGCCTGACGTTGAGCCGGAATGCGGCGTCTATATCGACAGGCTCCCCTCCCTCCGCCGACGGCGCTTTTCCCCGGATGACGGCATCTATCCGATACTCCCTTGTCTCCCCCGGGGCGACAGCGGTCTTGACGGCAAGCCGCTTCGGCTCCGCCCCCTCGTCCGCAGACGAAGGGCACCACACACCGGATCCTACAAACAACAGCGCGGCCGCCAACCAGAAGTGTCTCATGTTTTCTCCGGGCCATTGCGATAGGCGCGTGTTCGGCCATCCTCCTGCTTGGTCGAGGAGCATCCAATCGCCGAAAACGCTGGGTTTGCGTTCTACCGCAACAGCTTCTTGTGTGTTCTCGACGGGCTTTGCTAAGCGGGTGCCAACATGATAGCCCTACACCCCGTAACAGTCAACCAAGCTGTGGCGAGAGAGACTATTTGATTCCGCGGGAATCATGTTATGCTCAACTTGTTTTCAGCACCCGGGTGATGAAGGGACGGATCCTGAATCGGGTTAAGGACGACGCGGTCCTGGTCGTTCGCGTTCGCAAGACTCAACCTACAGTGACCGACGAACAGTGCACTCTTGCGGGACTAGCATTCTTGGCGGAGCGAAGAGTGTCGGCCTCGCGCGAAGATCCCTCGCCGCGCTCAAGGTGATGTTTCTAGAAAACTGAACAGTCCCCTGGCGAGAGCGAGCGTTGACTGCTGCGTGTTGGGGTGGTAGTATGCATAGACCATGACACTTCCGAGAACGCCACACGCAACGCGCGCGGGATTGGTCCACGTCTATACCGGCGCGGGCAAGGGTAAGACTACTGCCGCACTCGGGACGGCGCTGCGCGCGCTCGGCTGGGGCATCAGGGTATGCGTGGTGCAATTCATCAAGGGCTACGCTCAGATCGGGGAGGCCAGGTTCGCCGAGGAGCTGGGAGAGAGGCTGGTCCTGAAGCAGTTCGCGCACGATTCGACGCGGCAGATCGACGAGACGAAGCTCCGGGAAAGGCGCAAGGCCGCTCAGGAAGCATTGGCTTTTGCCGAGCAGGTGGTGTCGAGCGGCGAATATGGTCTGGTAATCCTAGACGAGATCAACAATGCCCTCCACCACAAGCTGATCGGCCTGAATCGCGTCCTGCAGCTTATCCGAAACAGACCGGCCCACGTCGAGCTGATCCTGACCGGCCGCGACGCCCCCCACCCGATTATCGAAGTCGCGGACTATGTGACTGAGATGAACCTGATCAAACACCCGTTTCAGCGAAGAATACAGGCCAGGAAGGGCATTGACTATTGAGCCTTACTCGACGGTAACCGTCTTGGCGAGGTTTCGCGGCTGGTCGACGTTTGGGCTGCGGCTGCAGGCAACGAAATAGGCCATAAGCTGCAGCGGGATCGCGACCAGCACGGGCGAGAACAGCTCTTCGGTCTTCGGAACCCGGATCACGCGGTCGGCGTAGTTGTCGATGGTAGTGTCGTGCGTGTTGGCTATGGCTATTACCTCGCCGGAACGCGCCTTGACCTCTCTGATGTTGCTGAGTATCTTGTCGTAGGTTCTCGATTCAACTGCGATAGCGATGGTGGCAAAAGTAGGGTCTATCATCGCTATCGGCCCGTGTTTCATCTCGCCGGCGGCGTAGCCCTCGGCGTGTATGTAGGCGATCTCCTTTATCTTGAGCGCTCCCTCCAGCGCGCTGGCCAGGTTGATTCCGCGGGCCATGTAAAGGAAACCGTTGAAGCAGTAGTAGCGCGCGGCCGCTTCTATGACCGCGGTGTAGTCGTTCAGAATAGACTCCGCCTGTCCGGGAAGTTCCCAGAGAGCAGCCCGAAGCTCGGCCGCGCGGGTCTCCTCGAGG
>JBMFPI010000368.1:0-3401 GCA_049969195.1 Armatimonadota bacterium | reverse complement strand
ATCCATGCCTGTCTGACTCAACAAACTTGACTTTATTCTTATCTGTGCCCGGTGGAATACTCGGACGGACTCCTAGCTAATGCAACAGGCGCGTTTTCGGCGATTCTCCCATCTGGTTGATGAGCGGCCGATGATCGAAAACGCCGGGTTCGAGTTCTATCTCAACGAACCCGTGCGACGCAGCTTAGAAAGATCCTTCTCCGTCTGCGTTTTCAAGCACTCTGCGCTGCGCCTGAACCTCCGGTTTGAGAACCCCGATGTAAGGGAGGTTTCTGTATCGACCGGCCAGGTCCAGCCCATAGCCAACCACGAAACGGTCTTCGATCACAAAACCGCAATAATCGATGTTGACATCTACTCTTCTGCGGCTCGGCTTGTCAAGCAGGGCGCAGATGCGGACGCTAGCAGCGTCACGGGCCAGAAGTCTCTCCGACATTTGACTCAGACGCAGCGTCCAGCCGGTATCGACAATGTCTTCAACAATAAGAACGTGCCGCCCGGAGACGTCTTGATCGACGTCCTTTGCAACCCGAACCACACCGGAGGACTGTGTGCCGCTACCATAGCTAGAAATCGCTACGAAGTCGTAGTCTGCCGGAATATCAATTGCTCTAACAAGGTCAGCAAGGAAGATAGCCGCGCCCTTCAGCACTCCCACCAGAAGCAGCGGCTTCCCTTCGTAGTCCCTGGATATGTCCTTGCCGAGCTGCCTGACCCGTTCGCGAATCTGATCTTCGCCTATCAGGACCTCGGCGATGTCTTCGCTCAACATCTTCAGCCCGGCTACCCCACTCTGTTGTCGACTTGTCTTGCCGGTCCGAGCTTGCCGTGAATTGTGCGGACTGAA
The DNA here is from genome assembly GCA_049969195.1 of Armatimonadota bacterium. Lineage (GTDB taxonomy): Bacteria > Armatimonadota > UBA5829 > UBA5829 > UBA5829 > CALJES01. The sequence continues at coordinate 2,554 of JBMFPI010000368.1, read as the reverse complement.
TCCCCGGCTCGGCCGCTACTCCCACTCCATAGTCGCCGGCGGTTTAGACGATATGTCGTAGACCACCCTATTGACTCCGGCGACCTCGTTCATGATGCGGCTGCTGATGCGTTCGAGCAGGTCATAAGGCAGACGCGCCCAGTCTGCCGTCATTCCATCCTCACTTGTTACCGCGCGCACCACAACGGTGTCACCGTATGTGCGCTGGTCGCCCATTACCCCAACGCTGCGGATCGGAGCAAGGATAGCGAAGCCCATCCATAACCTGCGATACCAACCCGCGCTTTTGATCTCCTCCACCACAATATCGTCCGCGTGTCGCAGCGTATCGAGGCGACTCCTGGTGACCTCGCCTATGATTCGTATCGCAAGTCCAGGCCCCGGAAACGGCTGCCGCCACACGATGTCCTCCGGCAGACCGAGCTCAGCCGCCACCGAGCGTACCTCGTCCTTGAAAAGCCACTTCAGGGGTTCTATGACCTGCAGCGACATGTCTTCCGGCAGTCCCCCAACGTTGTGATGCGATTTTATCGTCGCCGCGGTCCTGGTTCCGCTCTCGATAACGTCCGGATACAGCGTGCCCTGCGCAAGGAACTTCACGCCCTCGATGCGCGAGGCCTCCTCCTCAAAGACCCGAACAAACTCTTCGCCGATTATCTTGCGCTTCGCCTCCGGGTCGAGCACCCCCTGCAAGCGTTTGAGAAACCGCTCTTCCGCATCAACGTAGGCAAGAGGAATCTTGAAATTGTCAGCGAATGTCCGACGCACCTTCTCTGCCTCGTTGAGCCGCAGCAGGCCGTGGTTGACGAAGATACACGTCAATTGGTCGCCGATGGCCTTATGTATAAGAACTGCCGCGCAACTGGAATCGACCCCGCCGCTGAGCCCGCACACTACCCTGGCTGAGCCGACCTGGTCGCGGATGCTCTTGACCGCCGTCTCAATGAACGAGGCAGGTGTCCACGTGCCTTTAAGGCCGCACTCGCGATACAGAAAGTTCTTCAGGATATCCGGACCTCGAGGCGTGTGGACGACCTCCGGGTGGAACTGGACCCCGTACAGCCGCCGCACCCGATCCTCCATCGCTGCGACAGGCGTGTTCTGAGTCGTCGCAGAAATCACGAAACCTTCCGGCACGCTCTCTACCAGGTCGCCGTGGCTCATCCAGCAAATCAGGCGATCTTCCAGCCCTGCGAAGAGCCCCTGTGAGTCTGTGACCTGCAGTTCGGTCCGTCCATATTCCCTGTTCTTGCCGGGTGTAACCTTGCCTCCGAGCTGGTAGGCCATCAACTGCGTGCCGTAGCAGATACCCAGTATCGGAATTCCGAATCCATAGATCGCCGGGTCGACCCGCGGTGCGCCCGGCTCGTAAACGCTGGCCGGGCCACCCGAAAACACGAGCGCCCTCGGACGTTCGGCCTTGATCTGGTCAAGCGGTGTGTCGTAAGGCACAATCTCGCAATAGACCCGGCACTCGCGAATGCGCCGCGCGATAAGCTGTGTATACTGGCCGCCGAAATCGAGGATGATTACCAGCTCTTCCGATGTTGCGGGGTTGAAGCCGGTCACTAGGGCCTCCCGGGAAATACGCCGCCCTCCGCGTCGGTATGGGGATTCATGTCGCGGGCGACCTGACAGAACAAGAGTTCTGCCGACGATATCATAACAGAGTACTCAAGCACTGTCAAGCAGTAACGTGCGGAGGCTGATGCGGCAGGTGTGTTTCCGGCGATGCTACTGCTTGCTTCAGGAGCGTGCAATCCCAGAAAACGCTGGTTACGTACTCCATCGCAATAACCTCGCGCGGCAGTATCGGTTTAGTCTTGCAGGCGCTAACGCGGAGGGACTCCTCAGTCTGAACTCGTTCTTAGTTAGACAGTTGCGATCGTCAGCAGGGTCGGGGCTACGCCGGATCCGCGACTACTTACCGCTGAGGCTGAATCGACGAAAACGCCCTCGCTTGCTCTCCGCCCCAAGAGCCAGTCGCGTGCGGGCAGCGCCATCGCCAGAGGCGTAATATACAAAAAAAAGCCGGGGCTGTCTTTCCGCACAACTCCGGCTCAACTGGCTTTGAGATCAGTCTGCCTAACGTCCTGCGGCAGACTGTGCGCTAACTATTTCCGACGCCGGATCAGCGCCAGAAGGCCGACGGCGAGAACCGTCAGCGTTGACGGCTCGGGTATTAGTGCCACCCAACCGCTCTCGACACCGTTTTTCAGACCAATTCCGCTGATCCACTTGCCGTCGCTGGAAATGCCCGTGATTCCGTACCAGGAAAACGGCGAAATATCCGACTGAGGCACCAACTGCCAACCCGTCAGATCAATTCCTGCCGCTACCAGTACGGTCTCCAGGTCGCGCGTGCCGTTCACGGAGTCCCAGATAAACGCCCGCCGCGTCGACGTCGCCGTATCCCTGTACACGCTGGCGATGTAGGTTCCGTCATAGCTTACGGCATTGGCCTGCCCGTAATTAGCAGTTATACTGCCCTGCGGAATCTCGGTTATCGAGGTTGGGCTGTCCCAATAGCAGGCTCCCCAAGTTCCGCCTCCGG
>JBMFPI010000367.1:0-3418 GCA_049969195.1 Armatimonadota bacterium | reverse complement strand
AATCACAGCGGGCACGGCCTCCTGGACCTCGGAGCATACGACGCATACATGTCCGGCAAGCTTCAGAACGTCTGAAGCGGCGGAAACTGCTCATCGTGTCGGGTGGAGCCGGCAGATGTCGGCTGGCACAGAAAAACGAAGTTCTCGACACGCCGCAGAACGACGTGAAAGACGTGAAGTACGTACCACGGGTCCGTTGCACACGGCAGACGGGCCTGTCTTCGGGGCTGATCCAATACAACGCAAACCCGGCGTTTTCGGCGATTCGAACCTCCTTGACTGAGCGTGAGAATCGCCGAAAACGCGCCTGCCGCAACAGCTTAGTTTTCTGAGGGGGACAGTTCAGTTCCGCGGGAATCGCGTCATCATGCTGAAGCTGTTCAGCATCCGGGTGCCGAGCGGATGGATCCTGAATCGAATTCAGGATGACGGGGTCCTGGAGCTTTGCGGCCGCAAGACTGAACTGATACTTTCCGAGCAGGGTCATTGCGCACAACACTTTGGCAGCAGATAGCCGATAGATACGCACCGCTGGTCTTCCTTGTCGCATTGAGCGCAGCGCTGGCCGCCTCAACGGCCGGATTTGCCACCGCCAGCAATATACTCAATGTAGCGCGCCAGCATTCGATCATCATCGTCCTTGCGGTCGGCCAGACGATGGTTATGATCTCCGGCGGAATCGATTTGTCTGTCGGCTCGGTGATGGCGCTGTCGGGAGTGCTGGCCGGCTCGGCATTATCTGCGGGCATGCCGATGGTGCTCTGCCTGATCATAGGGCTGGGTACTGGATGCCTGTGCGGGTGCATCAGCGGCCTGGTGACCGCGAAGGCGCGTGTCCCCGCGTTCATCGCTACGCTGGGTATGATGGGCATGGCACGCGGTGTTGCGCTCGTCGCGTCTCATGGGGTGAGCATCAATCTGCCTCCGCACGTTTCCGAGTGGACCTCAGCTCACGGCTTCCTGCTTGCGGTTCTGTTCGTAGTCATAATGGTCTCGGTTGCACTGGTGTGTCACGTGATCCTCAGCCGTACGGCTCTCGGCAGACACTGTTATGCAATCGGCGGCAACCGCGAGGCGGCGCGCCTCTCGGGAATCAACATTGATCGGCACACGGTAACGATTTTCAGCCTCAACGGCCTTATAGCCGGCCTTGCAGGTATGATGATGCTCGGCTACATAACCGTCGCGGATCCGACTGCGGGTGATGGCTACGAGCTTGACTCAATCGCCGCGGCGGTCATCGGCGGCACCAGTCTGTTCGGCGGCAGGGGCCACATTGGGGGCACAGTTGTCGGGGCGTTCATTCTGGCCGTTCTCCGAAACGGGTGCGATCTGCGAAACATCTCCGAACACTGGCAGCGCTTTGTTGTTGGTTTGATGACAATCGTCGCCGTCTTTTACGACCGGCTCCGTCGACGTGAGTGAATCCAGGCTCTTGCGACAGGCGCGTTCCCGGCGATTCTCTCGCCCAGTTAAGGAGCGTCGAATCGCCCCAAACACCGGGTTTGCTTTCCCTGCCAAACGACATCGAATCCAGAGCACTTGTGCTATAATCTCGCTTGATTCAAACCGTCGTATCGGGAGAGGACATGCGATGCGCAAGTTAGTTGCTGCGGTTATGGTCGGCCTGCTGGCCCTAGCGCTCGTCGGATGTGCTGGGCAAGAGAAGAAAGCGGGTGCGGGCGGAGTGCCCAGGCGGCTCAGGATCGCTGTGGTGCCTAAGGGGACGACGCAGTCGTTCTGGCTGGCCGTCAAGGCAGGCGCCGAGGATGCCGCCAGACAGGCCGGAGCCACGATAATCTGGAAGGGGCCTGCAAAGGAGACGGATGTAGCCGGGCAGAAGCGCATTATCGAGAACTTCATCAACCAGAAGGTCGACGCGCTCGTCATGGCCGCCTGCAACGAGACTGCGCTCGTGCCGACGGTGGAGTTGGCGGACAGAGCGGGCATTCCCGTGATAACGATAGACTCGGGAGTAAAGTCGAACGTACCGAAATCCTTTGTCGCGACGGACAACATCGCCGGGGCGCGCGAGGCCGCAAAAACGCTGGCCGGGCTAATCGGCGAGAAGGGCGAAGTCGGACTGATTCCGTTCGTTAAAGGCGCGGCAACCTCGAATATGCGCGAGGAAGGGTTCAAGCAGGAGATCGCAAAGCACAAAGGCATCAAGCTGGTGAGTGTGCTTTACTCTCAAAGCGACATTATGCAGGGTGTGCGCGCAACTGAGGACATGCTGACGGCCAACCCGAAGCTTGCAGGGATATTCGCGGCAAACGAAGGCGGGGCTGTCGGAGCCGCGCGAGCACTTGATCTTAGAGGTCTGGGTGGAAAGGTGAAGCTCGTGGCTTTCGATGCTGCTCAGGCCGAGATCGACGCGCTCAAAAAAGGGACAATACAGGCGCTGATCGTTCAGAACCCTTACAGGATGGGTTTTGACGGGGTTCGAGCAGCAATTGACGTAATCAACGGCAAGAAGGTCAAACCCAGGATCGATACGGGCGTTACCGTCGTGACGATGAAGAACTTCAACGACCCGGCGGTTCAGAAGATCCTGTATCCGACAGGGAAATAGCGCCGACCGGCAGTAGATTCGTTCCCTGGATCGAGAGTCTGCATCGTCGGCGGGTGAGGTGCGTTTCGTGTGAAGTTTGCGATTTGCAACGAGATGTTTGAGGGATGGGAGTTCGAGAAGACCTGTGAGGCGGCTGCGCGCGCCGGCTACACGGGAATCGAGATCGCTCCGTTCACACTGGCACCGCTCGCGAATGACGTGACGTCCGGGGCCCGAACGAAGCTGAGAAAAGCGGCTGAGAAGCACGGACTGCAGATCGTCGGGCTCCACTGGCTGCTCGCGAAGACCGAAGGGTTCCATATCAACCATCCGGACAAAGTCGTCCGGGATCGCACGGTCGGTTACATGTCGGAACTGGCGAAGCTCTGCGCAGACATCGGGGGCCGAATAATGGTGTTCGGGTCGCCGAAGCAGAGAGACGTGATCGCGGGGTTGACGCCGCGTCAGGCCTGGGGTTATGCCATCGAGTCGTTCTACAGAGTGGTCCCCGAGCTGGAAAAACGCGGCATAACGCTGTGCCTGGAACCGCTAGCGCCCGAGGAAACGAATTTCATCAACACGGCAGCCGATGCCGCAAGAATGATCCGAGAAATCGGGTCGAGCCACTTTCAGCTTCTGCTCGATGTGAAGGCAATGAGCTCAGAGGCTGTGCCCATTCCCGATATCATCCGAACCTACGGCTCGATTCTGAAACATTTCCACGCGAATGATGCGAACAAGTGCGGCCCCGGATTCGGCGACACGGATTTTCGACCCATCGCCGCGGCGCTCAAGGATGTCAATTATGCCGGTTGGGTGTCGGTCGAGGTATTTGACTTCACGCCCGACCCGGTCACGATAGCTACC